>DUUS01000045.1 GCA_012841465.1 Mollicutes bacterium | reverse complement strand
CATTTATATTTCTAAAATAATTTATAATAACTTTACTAATTATAATTATAAAAACAAATATTATATATTTATTATTTTGGATTAACAATAAATTAAATGAAGTTATTAGAGAAAGTATAATAAGTATTATAACTAATAGAAGGGTCTTTAAAATACTTTTTATATTATTTAAATAAATGTTTTTAATAATTTTTAGAAAATGATTTTCTTTTTTATATTTAATAATATTACCTCTAGGATAAAGTTCAAGTACTTTTTCAGTAAATACTTCTTCAAAGTCTTTTTTATTTACTTTGATTAATCCCTTAGCAGGATCCATAATTGTTATTTCTTTATCTATTTTATAAATAACTACAAAATGATTAAAACCGTTATCCTCTATTTGACAAATTGCTGGTACTTTTATATTTTCTAGTTTTTCTTTCTTACCTAGAACTTGAAAACCGTATTTTTCGGCCGCAGTTTTTAAGTAATAAAAGTTTGTTCCATTAATATTTGTCATGGTATCTATTTTTACTTGTTCAAAAGGCACATAACCATCATAGTATTTAATTATGGATAAAAGACAGGCAGAGCCACAATCACTTTCATCTTGCTGCCTAACTAAACATTTTTTCATAATCCTCCTTTCACTATTATTTGTTATAAGTTATTTTGAATTTCCTTTTATTTTTTAAAAAAAGGAAAAATAAGAGTTTTATACAACAATAAAAGTAGAAGGGTCAGAAAGGAGGTTTATATATGTTTGCACTAAAAACATTTCTAAAGATTGTTATTTATGCGATTGGATTGTTTTTATAGGTATTTATTTTAGATACTTTAATATAATTTACTAATTGGAGGATTTATATTGTATGATTAATAAACAAAATTTGTGGTTTTTAACTCTGTTTAGTATTATTTTAGTATTATCAGTATATTACATTGCGCTTCCACCGGAGAGCCTTACAGCACTTAAAACTGGAGGCGAAAAAGAAAGTGATAAGGCAAGCTATAATATTAATGAAAGTGATATTTTAGCAACTCTTAGAGTAGAAGATGATGAAGAGGTTTTAAGAGTAATGAATGAACTTCAAGAAACACTTCTTGATGTTAAGGCAAGTGCGGAAGATAAAAACAACGCCTATGAAATGCTACTTAACATTAATTTAAATAAAGGAAAAGAAAGTGCGATTGAATCGTTAATTTTAAAAACCTATAATCTAAAGTGCTTTGTAAAAATAAAAGATGATACTGTTAGCATAACTATTTCTGCTAAGGACAATTCATATGAAAGTGCTAATAACATAATCAGAACTGTCCAATCAGAGTTTGATGAAAAAATGTACATAACAGTAAAGTATCAATAATAGACATTATAACTCACTTTTAATAGTATTTTTCATAAAATAATATGAAGGTACTATGAAAGTGAGGGAACATATTTGAAAAATAGTATATTAACAAACAGAGAAAGAGAAGTATTTGAACTCTTAATATTAAATAAATCAACTAAAGACATTAGTGAATTTTTAGGAATTAGTGAAAAAACAGTCAGAAATCACATTTCAAATGTAATGCAAAAACTAAATGTTAAAGATCGATCGGGAGCAATCATAGAATTATTGAAAATAGGTGAATTAACACTTTAAAAGTCACATTAGTGACTTTTTTTAATGGAAAGTTCATATATTTTAAAAAGGAGGCATTATGCTTAAAAAAAGTTTATTAAAAAGGTTGTTTTTAATTTCTTCTTGTTTATTTATTCTTTTTATTCTTTATTTATTTCCTGAAAAAGACTCAGAGATAGAAGTGAATAAAAAGCATAATCCATTTGAAGAAACATCTATTTATTTAATAGATTCAAGTAGTTATGTATCTAGAGTTAGTGTTGTTGTTAATCAAAAAGAAAAACTGGAAAAAATTAAAGAAATTATTTCTTATCTAACTATTAATAGTAAACATTCTAATTATATTAAAGAAGGATTTAAAGGAGTCATTCCTGAAAATACTAAATTAATAGATTTAGATTTAAAAGATGGTCTTTTAAAACTTAACTTTAGTAAAGAGTTTTATAATATTTCTTTAGAAGATGAAGAAAAAATGATAAGTGCGATTATATATTCACTGACAGATATAGATGGTATTGAAAAAATAACTATCTTTGTAGAAGATGCTATACTGCATGAGATGCCTAATTCTAAAATTAAACTCTCCCCTACTTTAGATCGAAGTTTTGGAATAAATAAGATCTATGACTTAACTAACTTTAAAGGAAGCGTAAGTACGACAGTTTATTATTTAAGTAGACATAAAGATTATTACTATTATGTTCCTGTTACGATGATTAATAATCAAAAAAACGATAAAATTGAAATTATTATTAATGAACTTACTAGTAAAACAATGTATCAAACTAATTTAATAAGTTACTTAAATAGAAAAGATGATCTTTCATATGAAGTATTTGATGATTATTTAGTTATTAATTTATGTAGTGAATTATACCATGATTTAAATAGTAGTAATTTAATTGAAAGTGTAATATATTCAATGAATTTATCTATTAAAGAAAATTATAATGTTAAAAGTGTTATGTATACAACAAATTCAAGAACATTAGGTGTTTATTATTTCGATTAATAAAATAAAAAAAACTAAGAAGCAATTTCTGCATTCTTAGTTTTATATATTAATTTAATTCTCTTTTAATTTTTGCTTGAGCAGCAGCTAGTTTAGCAATTGGAACTCTAAATGGTGAGCATGATACATAATCCATTCCAAGATTATAGCAAAACTCAACACTTGATGGCTCGCCACCATGTTCTCCGCAAATACCAATCTCTAAATCAGGATTTTCTTCTTTACCTTTTTCTGTAGCTATTTCCATTAACTTACCTACTCCATTTATATCAATAGTAGCAAATGGATCAAATTCAAAGATTTCTTTTTCATAATACTCTCCTAAGAACTTAGTAGCATCATCTCTAGAAAAACCATAGGTCATTTGAGTAAGATCATTGGTTCCAAATGAGAAGAACTCTGCATGTTTTGCGATAGAATCTGCAAGTAGGCATGCTCTTGGTATTTCAATCATTGTACCTACATAGTATTTAAGATCAATACCCGCTTCTTTAATTAATTTATCAGCTTCATTTTTAACTATATCAACTAAATACTTAAGTTCTTTTTCATCACTTGCAAGAGGAATCATAATTTCTGGAACAACTTTTTTGTTTTCTTTAGATACATTTATAGCAGCAGTTATAATTGCTTTAGTTTGCATAATTGTAATCTCAGGATAAGTAACTGCAAGTCTACATCCACGGTGTCCCATCATTGGGTTAAATTCTTCAAGTGATTTAATTCTTAAATTAAGCTCAGCTTCAGATATATTTAAATCGTTTGCTAAATCTTTAATTTCATTTGCTTCTCTTGGAAGGAATTCATGAAGAGGTGGATCAAGAAGTCTTACAATTACAGGATATGGACTCATACTTCTAAATAAACCTTCAAAGTCATTTGTTTGATGAGGTAGTATTTCAGCAAGAGCTTTTTCTCTTCCTTCTTTATCTTTAGCTAGAATCATTTTTCTAAAGGCAAAGATTCTTGATTCCTCAAAAAACATATGCTCAGTACGGCACAGACCAATACCTTCTGCTCCAAACTTTTTAGCTATCTCAGCATCTTTAGGAAGGTCAGCATTTGCTCTGATTCCTAATTCTCTTTTTTCATCAACCCAAGACATAAAGGTATTAAAATCTTCACTTAGAGTTGTTTCAGTAGTTTCTAGTTTACCTTCGTAAACTGTTCCGGTACTACCATCTAAACTAATATAGTCCCCTTCTCTAATAACAATATCTCCTTTAGTTATGGTTTTTTCTTTTTCATTTAGATTTAAATCTTCAGCCCCGCATACTGCAGATTTACCCATTCCACGGGCTACAACAGCAGCATGTGAGGTCATTCCTCCTCTAACTGTTAAAATACCACTAGCAGTATTCATTCCCTCAATATCTTCTGGACTTGTTTCAAGTCTTGCTAGAATTAAATTTTCATCAGTTTCCTCTGCAGCTTTAATAATATCTTCAGCGGTAAAATATACTTTTCCGGTTGCAGCACCAGGTGATGCAGCAAGAGCGGTAGTTATTACTTTTCCATTTTTAAGGGCTTCTTCACTAAATGTTGGATGAAGAAGTGAATCTAATTGATTTGGATTAACGCTCATTATCGCTTCTTCTTTTGAAA
The DNA here is from genome assembly GCA_012841465.1 of Mollicutes bacterium. Classification (GTDB taxonomy): domain Bacteria; phylum Bacillota_I; class Bacilli_A; order RF39; family UBA660; genus DUUS01. Next base: position 4,713 of record DUUS01000045.1, on the reverse strand, counting down.
TAATTCCCTCGTTAAATAAATCAACTGCAATCTTTATAGCAGCCTCAGCAGTTCTTTTTCCACTTCTTGTTTGAAGTATATATAATTTTTTGTTTTCAACCGTAAACTCTAAATCTTGCATATCACGGTAGTGATTTTCAAGGATCTTAGCATATTTAACAAACTCATCATATACTTCAGGCATTTGTTTTTTTAAATAATTAATTGGCTCAGGCGTGCGAATACCTGCTACAACATCTTCACCTTGAGCATCAGACATATATTCTCCATATATCTCATCGACACCATTTGCCGGATTTCGGGTAAATGCTACTCCACTTCCTGAGAATTCTCCAGTATTTCCATAAACCATTTCTTGGATGTTAACAGCAGTTCCCCAGCTATCCGGAATATTATTTAATCTTCTGTAGACATTAGCTCTTTCATTATTCCAGCTTCTAAATACAGCTTTAATTGATTCTAAAAGCTGTTCTTTAGGATCACTTGGAAATGCTTTTCCAGCTAATTTAAAATAATTTTCTTTAAATGCTTCTACTACTTCAAGCATATCATCAGCATCAAGATCTAAGTCACTTTTCTTGCCTCGTTTTTCTTTAAAATCATCAAAGAATCTTTCAAATGAAGCTTTAGGATATCCCATTACAACATCAGCAAACATTTGAATAAATCTTCTGTATGAATCATAGGCAAATCTTTTATTATTAGTAAGTTTGGCAAGCCCCTCACATACCTCATCGTTTATTCCCAGGTTTAATACAGTATCCATCATTCCAGGCATACTTACTCTTGAGCCGCTTCTTACTGATACTAAAAGCGGATTTTCTGGATCTCCAAATTTCTTCCCACTAATTTCTTCTAACTTTTCAAGTGATGAAAATATTTCTTTAACAATCTCCTCATCAATTGTCTCATTGTTTTCATAGTACTTTAAACAACTTTCTGTTGTTACGACAAAACCAGATGGAACAGGTAGTCCTAGATTAGACATTTCAGCTAAGTTAGCCCCTTTTCCTCCTAGTAAGTCTCTCATATCTTTATTTCCTTCACTAAATAAATAAACATATTTTTTCATTTAATCACCTTTCTTTTCTATAATAAACGAATCATATATGAGATTTGATTCATTTAATTTATATTTTAACTTTACCTTTCTAAATATATCACTATAATTTAATACATCATTTTTACATATTTCAGCATCATATTTAATTAAATCAATAATTAAATATTCTTCATTTTCTTTACTACTTTTAAAACAATATTCTATTTCTTTTTCATATTCATATTTATATAAATCATTATCTAAATAGTAATTTAAATTATTTTCATATAAATGAACATCAAATAACAATTTACTATTTTCATTAATTTCTTCAAAACTTAAGCTTTCTTTATCTAAATAAGTATAAATAAACTTAAATTTATTTACTTCGTTTTGAAGTAAATTTATATTATCTAAATGAATATTTTCTTTTATTAAATTATTAAATGCTCTTAAAGTATTTTCTTCATTTAATAAGGTATTAAAAAATATTTTTTGCTCTTCATTTAAATCATTATATATTTCTTTTTTAAATGCTTTAGTAGTTGTAGTATAAATATTATCATCATTATCATTTTGTTTTATATTGAGAAATTCACTGGTAATATATAAAATTAAGATAAGAATAATAATACTAAATATTATGCCTAAAATAATGCTTAGTTTTTTTATATTTTTAGAATCATCCACGGTTACCTCCTATGTTTTAATTGTATCATATATTTAGGTTATATTATCATCTTTTTGCTCTTGGATGAGCATTTAAATAAGCTCTTCTAACATCATTATTTGATAAATGAGTATAAATACTAGTAGTATCAATACTTTGATGTCCGAGTAGTTCTTGAACAGATTTTATACTAGCTCCTTCATTTAACATTATGGTTGCGAAGGAATGTCTAAATGAGTGAGGCGATATATTTGTTTTAATACCAGTTTTTTTAATTATTTCACTAATAATTCCTCTTACTCCACGGTCAGTTAAATTTCCACCATTATTATTTATAAGTAAATAATCGGTATTTTTATTTTTTAAAAGAAGTGGTCTACTATCACTTAAATATTTATCTAAAGCATCACTTGCATACGATCCATAATAAACAATTCTTTCTTTATTTCCTTTTCCAATTATTTTAATTTGTCTTTCACTAGTATTTATATCTTTTAATTTTATATTAACTAACTCACTTACTCTTACTCCTGTTGCAAATAGTAACTCTATTATTAAAAGGTTTCTTATATTAAGTGGAGTTTCTTCTTTTAAAGTATCAAGCATATTTAAATATTCTTCATATTTAAAATAATTAGGAAGTTTTTTAGGTTCTTTAATAGTTTTAATTAAATCAAGAGGATTTGATGAAACAATATTTTCTTTTAGTAAAAATGTATAAAAACTTCTAAGAGAGCTTATATTTCTATTTATACTAGATGGCTCATACCCAGCTTTTCTTAAATAAATAATATAGTCACTTATATCTTGATATTTTAATTTAAGATAATTTTTATTATTCATTTTTAAATAATCCTCAAATTTAAATAGGTCAATTTCATAATTGACCTCGGTATGGTCTGAAAACATTTTTTCAGTTAAGATATAATCTAAAAATTTATAAATAACTTCTTTCATAGTATTTAATCTAATACTTCTAAGCTTTCATTTTGATTAGTAGGTTTAAGTGGCTGACCAACAGGTATTGGTACTGCTGGTGCTGATTTCACTTTACTAGTTTTATTTTGAGCTTTTGACTTAGGAGCTTTAGAAGATAATTTTTCTTTCTTCATTTGTTTTTTTCTTTTTTTAGGTTGGTTAACTATAATTAAAACAATTATACCTATAAGTAAAACTCCACCAATAATTATATATATCAAATAGTTTTCAAGGAAATTTTCCTCAATAGTAATATTAACCTTATATGTATTTACAGTTCCATCTTCTGCTACTACAGTAACCGTAATTACACTACCATCTTCTAGCATACTGTTACCACTAACAGCAAACTTAGCATAGGGACTACTTAAAACAGGAGTAACTTCTAAGCTTTCAACACCTTTAGGAATTGTAATATTATATTCATAAGTAGCTGAATCAAAATCAATATTATATCCTTCAATATCTAAACTAATAAGTCGAGCATCATTTGAGATATCTCTTATTTCTTCGCCCTCATTTAATCTTTTGACTTTAATTATATAAGAGCTTTCTTCATCCTGATCATTAGTAAGTTTTATTTCAATAGTATTATCTCCTACTATTAAAGGATAGGCTTCTTCTAAATTTACAGTTATTGATTCATCAACCGGTATTGCATTTATAATTAAATTTTCAACTTCATAAAGAACAGTTAATTCATATTCTTTTTTAAATTTACTAAAATTAATTTCTTGCCCTTCAATAGTTAATTCTTGAAGGTAAATATCACTATCCCCATCGATAGGATTAGAATCACCCTCAAGCCAGCAAGCATAAAGTGAAGTATCTGAAGTAACAGTAAAGGTATCTTTATTACCTTCAGTACATGTTGCATTATTTCCCCATCCATTAAATTTATATCCATCTCTTGTTGGAGTGGTTATAGTATTTAAATCAAGTTTACAGTTACTTCCAGTAGTACTGCAAGTTCCTTTTACTTCTCCAGCGGTACCATTATTAGCAATTAATGTAACCGTAAAAGTCTTTTCATCTTGAGGCGATGTTGTAGTTGAAGGTCTTGTTGTAGTTGTTGTAGTAGTTGTCGGGGGAACTTCATAATTTATCCTCTCACTAATACCACCTGATTGATGAATAGTGCTTCCATTTTGTACATAATCTACCTGAGAAAAAATAATCGTAAAACTTCTATCATTATCCTCATTTCCTACATTTAAAATAATATCAGCGATTTCAGTTCTTTCATCTACTCCATTAGTGTTTAATACTATATTACTGTCGCTTGAATAATTGATAAATTTATCTTTGGGAGTAATACGGTTTAAAGTAATGTTACTACTAGAACTAAGATCTAATTTTCCTTTAAAACTAGTAACGGGATAATCAGAATATAATTTACAAGTAATTGTTGTTCCTTTCTTAACTGGACCAGGACAATCCATTCTAATAGCAGCCTCGACAGTTAAAGGGAATATTAATATTAAAGTAAATATTATATATTTAAGTAATTTTTGTTTCATTTGTACCTTCCTATTCTATTAGTATTTTATCACAGCAAATAATAAAATACAATCATCCAAGGAAAAAAAGTTTGCATAATGCAAACTAGATTTTATATGCTGTCTTGAACAAGAATATCAAAATTATTCCTCAAGTAGAAAATCAATAATGTTTATAACCTTTATTCCATCGATTGTTTTGTTTTTTACTTTATCCATTGTTAAGATAATTTTAGGATAATTGTCATTTATGCTAAGCAGCGATTTTTTCTCACATTCTTCAACTCTTTCGTCTAGCATTGTTTTTTTCACTTGATAATATATTGTTTCATTTGGTTTAGTCGCAACAAAATCAACCTCAATTTCTTTATATTTTCCAACATAAACTTCAAAACCTCTACGTAAAAGCTCAATATATACGATATTCTCAAGGGAATTTCCACTGTCATAATTTTGATTGTTACTCATTATATTTCTAATACCGTTATCTACCATATAATATTTACCTTGAGTTTTCAAAAGTT
>DUUS01000044.1 GCA_012841465.1 Mollicutes bacterium | reverse complement strand
TACCTGACTTTTCACAAATTTTTTCTAATATTGCTTCACTTTTATCCCATACTTCAATTTCACCGATAAATTTTTCTTCTGGTCTAGTTGATAGTTCGATTCGGTAGTCTAGTCCAAATACACTATATACTCTGTCCATAAAATTTATCAGACGGATTATCTCTTCTTCAATTTGATCTTCTCTCATAAAGATATGGGCATCATCTTGAGTAAATTCTCTTACTCTAAATAATCCGGATAGGGCTCCGCTTGCTTCATGACGATGAACAAGACCAAGCTCTCCACATCTTATTGGCAGATCTTTATATGAATGTAGTTTGTTTTTATATACTAGTATTCCCCCCGGGCAGTTCATTGGTTTTACTGCATAGATACTTTCATCTACATTTGTTATATACATATTTTCTTGATAATTTTCCCAGTGTCCTGAGTCTTCCCATAGCTTTTTATCAAGTAATATAGGAGTTTTAATAAAAGTATATCCTTCTTTAGTATGTTCCTTGTACCAGTAGTCTTCTAGTATGTTTCTTATTATCATACCATTTGGTAAAAAGAATGGCATACCTGGAGCGTAGTCACTGATCATAAATAACTCAAGGTCTTTTCCTAGTTTTCGGTGATCTCTTTTTTTAGCTTCTTCTAGTAAATTTAAATGATTATTTAAATCATCTTCATTTTCAAAACAAATTCCATATACTCTTTGAAGCATTTTATTTTTAGAATCTCCTTTAAAATAAGCTCCCGATACTTTTAATAATTTGTAATATTTAAGAACTTTAACTGTATCAACATGAGGCCCTCTGCAAAGATCAGCAAAGTCATCTTGAGCATATATAGATATTATTTCATCTTCATTAAAATTACTAATAAGATCAATTTTATATTCGTCATTTTCAAACATCTCAAGTGCTTCTTTTTTTGATACCTCTTTACGATAGATTCTCTTACCATCTTTAGAGATTTTTTTCATTTCTCTTTCAATTAAAGGAAGATCTTCTTCTGTAATAACATCATCACCTAAATCAATATCATAGTAAAACCCCTCTTCAATTACAGGTCCTACCCAAAATTTAGCATGAGGATACATTTTTTTAATAGCATGAGCTAGTAAGTGAGCACAACTATGGTTTATTATACTTAAATTTTCATCTTCTTTTATATTTATCATTTTCTTTCTCTCTTTCTAATATATTTTTATTAAATAAGTATTCTTTAATATCATCAACTAATTTAGTAATTTCTTCTTCAAGTTTAATTATTTCTTTTGTTGATAAATTTTCTGTAGCTAAGCGACATCTAAGTTCAAATAATTTATCACGCATAGCCTTGAATAATTCTTCATCTTTCATATTTCCTCCTATAAAAAAAGGACAGCCACAGGAGTGCCAATAAAGCACGGTACCATCCTTAGTATTTTCTTTATAACTTTATAACGGAGTTACCCGGAAATTAATTCTCTAAAAGGTAGTAATTATTAATCTTTTATATTAACTTTCACCAAATGTTAACTCTCTTGAATAAAACTATTAATAATCTTGTCCTTCATCACTGATTTGTATTGATATATTATCATATATTAAACTAAATATCAACGTTAACAATCCCAATCATTCCCTTGCACGGGACAATTAGGGTCGATATTAAAGTTACAGCCAGCGGAGTTTCTACATCCGCCACTGCCATCTACAGGTCCCGTACCTGCTTTAGGCCAAGAGCGCTCAGTTACTACTTCTGATGTTACGGGAGTCCCTCCACCTCCGCCGCCGCCGCCACCATAATCAGAATCATCTGACTCACAATTACCACATTCACTGCCTTCACTACAAACTGAATAACTACAGCTAAATCCATTATACCAAGCAGTTCCATTTGAACCACTTAATGTGACGTTCTTATAAGTACCATCAGAATAGTATGCTCTTCCTGTAATTGATCCTGCCTCATAATAACCACAACCAGACCATGAACTACATGAGCAACTTTGTGAACAATTTCTTAAATCTGTCATGCAATTATTTACTTGATAACTATAACTTTTTTCGGGTTTAGATTTATCAC
>DUUS01000043.1 GCA_012841465.1 Mollicutes bacterium | reverse complement strand
ATTTCTTCGTTTAATACTTCTTCGCTTGGTGTATCGATTTCGTATTTTTCACATACATTAACAAATTTAATGCTGGTTTTAATTAAGAATATAAATAAAAAGATTAAAATTGCAGTTAAAAAAGAAAAAATAGTTATATTTTTACTTTTAAATAATAAATATATTATTGGTATTATTATACTTAGTAATAAAAAGATTTTACTGAGTATATTTATTAAATTATTAGTTAAACACATATTAACTCCTTAAATTATATGAAATATATAAAAATTTATTAAAAACTACGCACTCTTGTTAAAAAGGTCTTAAACCCTTTTGTAAAAGGGAAAGAGAGTTTTTGTATAATACAACTGTCAAAGTTTTTTTGAACTTTTCTCTAAATTTTTAATTCTTCCAACTCTGAGTACCATAGATGGATCAAAGTCTTCAGCTGCTCTTGAAAGAGGTACTTCGTATCTTTCTGATAAGCTTATAATTGCCTCTGCGATTTCATCTTTTTGCTGACTCATCATATGGTTAAACCAAGCTGTTCTTGAATCAAAGTTGTTTTCTGTAGCGTTTTTATAATCCAGCATTTGAAGTGTTCTAATTTCTAAAAAATAATCTTCTAATCTAGTATCCATTTTGTTCTCCTATCTTTTTGTATATGTAATATTATTTTCATCTAAGAATTCTGTTATTGTTTTTGATTTTATTGCGGCTGATAACTCTACTGTGTAGCTTGAGTTTTGGGTATCATGAATTTTTATAATCTTGCTTGCAAGAGTTAGTCCAATAACTTCTCCTTCTACATTAAGAACTGGTCCTCCAGCTTGACCTGGATAGCATGGAGCGTTTGTTTCAAACAAGCTCAGTTCATTTTTAGGATCTATTATATTTCTGGTTATTATTCCAGGGCTTGGAAATAAGGGAAAGTTCATTACTTTATTAGTAACTATCATTCTTTCTTTTTCTAAGTCATATTTAAATGTATCATATTCAGGAAAAGCATATCCTAAGTTAAGGATTGATGTACCGATTTTTATATCTTCAGTATTAAATATTGGAAAGTTTTTTATATTTACTTTTTCATGTAGTTTAATAATTGCTAGATCTAAGTAAGGATGTTTAATAATATCTATTTTATCGATATTTTTAGCAACATCAACAACAATATTATGAATTCTAATTATGGTGTCTTTTTTTATTCCATATTTTTCTTCAATTTTTTTAATTTCTCTTTTACTTGAATGTTTAATTTGCTTTAAGATATCACTAAAAACTTCATTGGTATCCTCAGCTGCTTGAAACAACTCAGCAATATGAGCACAAGTTAAACAGTCGCCATCTGAGTTTAATATCATAAGTGAATTTATAATATTAAGAATCTGGCGATTTTCATAAGTTACTTTTCCAGTTACTAAAGGTCTAACATAGTCTGTACCTTCTTTTATAGCGTTTACATACATTAATTATAAGCATCCCTTACTATTTGATAAATTCCATAAATACCAATAATAAATGATAGAGTCATTAAAATAACACAAAAGACATCATCAATTTTAAAGTATTTATATATTAGATATGTTGCAAGTAAACCGATTAATGAGATTGCCAAAGTTAAATATCCAACGATATTTTTTTTAGATTTTTTCATACTTTATCACTCTCCGTTTATAATTAGATTTTAACACAAGGAAGATATAAAAACAATTATTTTGTGAAAAACCGACATAAATAAGCGGGTTTTAGTTTACAATCTATGATTTTCATTATATAATAACTTCTTCTAGGGAGGTTTGAGTTGTGAGTTTAAGTGATCGTGCACTCATTTTTGCTATTCGTGCTCATGAGGGAGCATATCGTAAAGATGATGAAAATAAACCTTTTGTTATTCACCCGCTTATAGCTGGTGAAATATTAAAAAAAGCCGGATTTGATGAAGCGGTGGTTGCCGCTGGTTATCTTCATGATGTTGTTGAAGATACAGATTATACAATTGAGGATATCTCTAGACTTTTTGGTGGAGATGTTGCCTCACTTGTAATGACTGCTACGGTTAAAAACAGTGGTTTATCATGGAAGGAAGAAAAAAAGCAAAAGATTCAAAATTGTCTTGGTCTTCCTGTTCGTAATAAAGCTGTAATTGCTGCTGATAAAATAGCTAATTTAGAAGAAATACTTGCTTTTAGTTTAAAAAATGGTAAGGTTGATTTTTCAAATTATGGCGGTGATTATAATGATCAAAAATGGTATTACGAAAGTGTTTTAGAAAATTTAGAAATTGACTGCGATGATCCAATGCTTAATAATTTACTTGACCGCTTATATAATAATATTACGAGTGTATTTTATACGGAATTTGATAAAGTTTACCCTCATGAATATAGTGGCACTATTAGTGTTAAAGACTCTAGAGTAAATGAATTAATTACTTTAAGAGATTTAATGGGAGATACTAAACCATTTATTATAGAATTTACTAAAAATAATAAAAGAACTAATTTACTTGAAATAGCAAATGATTTCTTTAATGAAGATTCTTTTAAAATAAAATCAGCAGGATCTAAAGATATAATAACTGAAGAAAATGTACTTACTTTATCAGAAAGAGATTCATTATTATTTGCTGAAATAGAACTTAGATTTTTAACTGAGATATCTAAGGGAGAAGATATCTTAATAGTGGAAGATACTTTATTTGATAAACTTACATTATTTAAAAGATTATTAAATAAAAAAATAATTACTATGGAAGAATTTCAGTTATATATAAATTACTTTAAAAATAATATTAATTATGTAACAATAAATTCACCTGAAGAAAGTAAAAAAGTTACATTTAATTCAATTGCAAATTATATAGATATGCTTAAAAAATATAATATTAAAGTTCCTAATCAAGACAATTATGAAAAATATATCTATAAGATATTCGAAACTATTCTTCCTATAATGCAAAAAGAAAGAATGAAAGAATTAAAATTGTATTTAGAAGAAAAAATAAAATAAAACATACCTTTATTTTCGGGTATGTTTTTATTATTCTTCATCTTGTTTAGTTAAAGCAACTGAAACATCATCAACTATCATTTCGATTATGTCATTATTATAGGTGGCATATATAATTCCATCCTTTGAGTTTAAAGTAATTGTATTATTATTTATAGAATAACTTCCACTTAATATAATACCTTTGCAAGCAATTTCATCATCATCTTCATCTAATCTAAGCTGATTAAACTCATATGTATTATCATCGTAAAATTTTATAAATACTGGAACTTCAGGACACACTTTAGGATCTTCTTCTGCATAGTGACCAGAAATAACAATTTCTTCTGTGTTATTATCATCATTATCATTCGTATTATTATCTTCAGGAGATTTATCATTTATAAATGGTAAATTAATATTATCTGGTAGTTTTATAATATCTTCTTTTACTAAAAAGTAAAATGAAAATAGGAAGATTGCGATAATTATTAAAAGTATTAAGAAACCTAAAAATGGATTTCCACCCTCTTTAGCAATTTTAGGAGCCTCTTCAACTACTAATTTTGGACTTAATTGAGCATCAGGTTTTGGCTCTAATGTAGCTGATGGTTTTTCAATTACAGGGTCATTTACTGGAGTATTCGAAACTTCTTCTATTACATTAACATTTGAGGCAGGCTCTATTACTGGTGCAAGTGGTGGCTCGATTGGTGGCTGCTCTTGCTGTAGAGGAAAAGGTTTGGCAGGCTGTGGTATGTTTGACTGACTCATATTATTAGTTAAAGCTTCTTCTTTTTTCTTTGGAAGTCTATTTGGCTCTTCTACAGGCTCTTCTATAGAAAGTGATTCAATTTCTTCGATCGGAATAAATTTGTTTTCTTGTTTGCTTAAATTAGTTCGAAGTTCATCTGGTAGAGTACTTTCTCTATTTGGACTTTCTTCTCTACTTTTTGGGATCTGCTTTTGAGTGATTTCGCTTTCCTTAGCTACCTCATCTTTTCTTCTGGGTAATTCTATTTCTTCATTTTCATTTTTCACTTTAAAAACTCCTTTTTATTATATCTGAAGTATAGCACAATAAATAAATTTCTTCAATTTTTATTTTAAACATAAAAAAACCTTCTTTACTTTGCTAAAAAGACTTTGTATAAGCACATTTTATTTGTATATTGACTAATTATATGGTACTATTATTTAAAGTAGAGAGGTGATTTTAGTGAGACCAATTCAAACTTTGCTTGATGAGATTAGTAAAAGAATATCAATAACCTCTTCATTAATAACAGAGTTAAAGAAAAAACGAAACATGGTTCTTTTAATCGAAAACACACTTTTTAAATATAATTTAAAACCAAATGATTTAAATATTGATAATATAATCTTACTTAGTGAAGATGATTTAAAGGTCATTTTAAATGAAATAGGTCATGCTAATATTGATAAAGAAATAAAATCTTTTAAAAAGAATAAAGATATAATAAAACTTTATCAAAAAGTTACTAGTGATTCAAAATCTAAAAATAAACCTTCCCAATATAAAAAAGCAAAAGAACAATTAAATAATTTAATTAATAGTATTAAAGATTTTATCAAAACCGATGAAAATGAAAAAATAGAACATATTGAAATTTTAGAAAACAACTTAAGTTCTTATAAAACGACTCAAGATAAATTTAAATCAGGAGAGTTAAAAGAACCTATTTTTGATGTACTTGAATTTAATGCTTCTTTAAATAAATATGGACTTGATACTGCTACTAAAGCAGCTATAAAAAAAGAAATAGGTAAACAAAACTACAATTTAGTAATGGAACCAAAAAAATCGCGTAGTGATGATGAAAAAGCTTTAGACAAATATCGAATTATTTTAGAGAGAAAGAAAGAAGAATATAAAGAAGATTTAGAAGAAGTAAAAGAATTATTTCTATCTAAAAACTTTAATATTAATATAGATAATACTTTAACCGTAATAAATGATTTCTTTAAAATGGTTGATAAACCTTATAACTTAGTACAAAATGCAGTTGTATCTCTGATGATTGAAAAAGAATTAAAAGAGTTTGATAAGCTGATTTCTAGTGGTAAGTTATCTGATGAAAAAAGAGACGAAATAATTATTAACTGTGAAAAACTTCTAGTTATTTCAAGGCGTAAAGAACCAAAAGAACAAAAAGAAGAAATGCTTGAAACACAAAAACCAAAAGAAATAAAAGTAGAAAAAACAAAAGAAGAAGTACATGAAGAAAAGGTTGTAAAAGATTCTAAAGATAAAGAAACTGAAGAACAAAAATTAATTAGACAAATAGAAGATATCATTGCTGAAGAAATAGATGTGTTAAACAATTATAGTGAAAATGATACAACTAGACTAACTGAGTTATCTACATTACTTGATAAATATGCCTTAGAAGACGAATCAATTGAGAAAAACATTTTAACTTCTGCATTCTTAGCCGAGACTCTTCGTTTAAATTTAATTTTCTTTAAACAATTAATTAAAAATTATGAAAAATCACCAAAAGAATATGAACTTGATTATAAGAAAAAAGTAGGAGAATTAAGAGATTATATTTCCACATATGAAATAGTAAAAGCTCGCATTAAAAAATATAACGAAAAAGAAATTAAGAAAAACAATAAATAAAGGAGGTATTTTATGAGCTCTGGTAAACAGATATTAACTAATATATTATTATCAGCACTTAACATTAAAGAAAGTCATGGAATTAATGTTAAGGACTTAGCATTTGATAATAGTGAACTAAAAATATTTTTAGATAATTTTAAAATGTCCGAAGATATTCTAAATTTAAAAAAACCTCTTTTAAAGAAAGTTACTGCTAATATAGAGCCAGATTCATCTAGAGATGAATTTCTAACCGAAATAAATTTTATTATTGGTCTTGCTGAAATAGCTAAGAAAGAAAATTCTAAACTGGAACTTGATAAAGAACAATTATTAAAGCTAGAAAAACTAAAAGAAATAATTTCAAGATATATTCAAAAAAATGAATTTAACATTAAATATATTGAAGAAAATGGAGCTAAGAATAATGAGTCTTACCGAAGATTATTAAGGCTTACTGAAGATGATGAGCTTTATAGTGCTGATGATTATGATGTTGTAGAGAAAATTGTTAATTTAATAACTCCAGAAAATGCTTCATCTAATTTAGATAAAATCTATACTTTTATGAATGCGGCAAACGCCAGAAAATTAAAAGAAAAGTATACCGGAGTAGTTAAGAAAAAAGAGCCTAATATAAATATTACTTTAACTAGAATAGAACCTAAAAAAGAAGAGAAAGTCGAAGAATCAATCGAAGAGGAAGTTATTGAACAGGAAGTAATAGAAGAAGAAAAACCAAGGGTACTTGAAAGAATAATTGAGGACTATACTCCAGATGCTGTCGAAATTGAAGAAATAGAAGATCATACTATAAGTGAAAATTTCTTTGAATTTGTTAACCTAGGAGAAAGTAAAAAGAATGCTGTTTTAGTAGATGCTGAAAATGCTCAAAAATTAAAAGAAATCTTTGCAACCCTAGGATTTAACTATGATGATTTTGATGATGATTTAAGAAAAGAACTAGAACTTGAAAATATAAACCGCTTAGAAAAACAAGCAGAATATTTAATTAAACAAAAAATTGTATTATCAAAAGTAGTATCTAAAAATACTAATGTAATCGTATATCTACTTACTAGAAGTACTAAAGAATATATTGAGATTGTAACCAGAACTTTAGAAAATCGCTTTGATATAAAAAGTGCTGGAGGAGAGTTATTTAGAATAGTAAATTATGCAACTACTATTTTTGGAGAAGAAGGATCATATAACTTTGTTGAAAATGCTAAGTTATTTATAGAATATAACATTGATATAAATAAAATAATTGATACAAATATTAATTTTCTTTATTCAAATAATGAAAACTTAAAAGAAACCATTGATTATTTAAAAAAATACAAAGCAGATATTAAAACAATAGTAGAAAATTGTTCATTTGCAATATCCCCACCATTTGCATTCCAAGAACATAAAAATCTACTTAGAAAAAATATTGAAGTATTAAAAATGTATGGTTTTAACTTAATAGATTTCTTTAATGAAAAAGATTCTTACTATACAGTTTTAAATACTACGGATTTAGCAAGTAAAATAGATCAGCTAATTGAAGTCGGGCTTACTGAATATATTCACGGAAATGAAAAGTTTGCCGGAAACACTTTAAAGACTTTAATTATTAAAAGAAATTACTATGCATATAAAAATGGTCTTGATGTATGGAACTCTTTAAAGATAGAGTTTAACCGTTTAAATAAAGCCCATCCAGATAATAAGATGAGTTATGATGAGTTTTTAAAAGTAAAAAAACATATTAAAGAAAGTAATGAACTTATATCTGAAGAAGAAATAGGAATAATTAAAAGTGATTATCCAATAATGGGAATCGTAGATGAATCAACAAGAGCTTCTATTTATTCAGATACACCACTAGCGATATTAAAAAGAAAAACTGAACTAATCTATGGAACTCAAATTATCTCTAGACAAAAAGTATTTAGAGTATTTAGAGCTTTAATAGACTATGGTTTTGAAGAAAAGAAAGCTCTTCTATATTCATTAATGCATGACTCTATCTTAGAAGAACAAGAATATATATTTATCAAAGAATCAGTTGAAGAAATGGGGGTTGATAAAGTTGAATCTCAGTTACTTAGATCAATTTAATATTAAAGATACAAATTATATTAAAGGAGTGCTTAATACTGATACTTTAACTAAACTTACTGTAATGAAAGATATAGTAACCGAAAACTTAAATTACTTAAAAGAATTTGGAGTTAAAAATCTTACCAATGTTATTGTAAATAGACCCGATATTTTATTTAGAACTAACTCTAAACTAAAGCAAAACTTAACAACTTTAGACCAAGAACTTCTTATATATATATTTGAAAACTCAATTGATGATTTAGTTAATTTTAATATATAGCCCTTACTAAGGGTTATATATTTTGTCACATTTTAGCACTTGCACTTGACAAGTGCTAAATATCTGTTATAATTATAGTTAGAAAGGAAGTGAATTATGAGTTTAATTCCAAGAAGTTTTTTCTTTGATGATGATTTTGATAGTTTCTTCTTTCCGACAAACAGAGTAAGAGATATGAAATGTGATATCTATGAAAAAGATAATACTTACTTTATTGAAATAGACCTACCAGGGTTTAATAAAGAAGATATTAAAATTGATTTAAAAGATAAGTACTTAACTGTTACTGCATCAAGAAACGAAGAGAAAAAAGAAGATGACAAAAACTACATCCGTAGAGAAAGAAGTTATGGTCATTATTCTAGATCATTTTCACTAGGAGATATTACTGAAGATGATATTGATGCTAAGTTTGAAAATGGTACTTTATTAATCACTGTAAAGAAAAAAGAAGAAATAGAATCAAAGAAAACAATCGAAATTAATTAAAGGTGGCATTTTGCCTCCTTTTTCTTTGCTATTAAATATGTTATATTATAAATAAGAAATGAGGAATAACTATGAATAAACCACTAGGAAACTTACTTTTTCCTAATATAAAAAAGGATATTAAATTTTATGAAGAGCTTTATCCAGAAAGAAACTTAGAAAAAGGAGCAATAGTAACAAGATTTGCTCCATCACCAACTGGATTTGTCCATATGGGAAGTTTAAGAACGGCTCTGATTGCTAAAAAACTAGCCCATGATACAAAGGGAGTATTCTTTTTAAGAATTGAAGATACTGATCTTAAAAGAAGTGTTGAAAATGGAATCGAAGGAATCATAAATGATTTAAATAACTTTGGAATAACTATTGATGAAGGAAGAGTATCTCAGTCGGAAGATAAAGGAAAATATGGACCATATAAACAAACCGAAAGAACAGAGATTTATCATACCTATGCTAAACATTTAATAGATAATGATCTTGCTTATCCATGTTTCTGCAAAGAAGCAGAACTTGATGAAATAAGAAGAAACCAAGAACAAAAACAAACAAGAATTGGTTACTATGGTTCTTATGCTAGATGCAGATATTTATCTAATGAAGATATAGAAGAAAAACTTAAAAACAACGAAGAGTTTACTATTAGATTAAAATCACCAGGAGATTTTAATAATAAGATTATCGTAAATGATCTTGCTAAAGGAAAGGTTGAATTTCCTGAAAATGATTTAGATGTAATTCTTTTAAAATCAGATGGAATACCTACTTATCATTTTGCTCATGCAATAGATGATCATTTAATGAGAACAACCCATGTACTAAGAGGAGATGAGTGGCTTAGTTCATATCCCGTCCATGAGCAACTTTTTAAATTATTTAATTTTAAACTGCCATACTTTTGTCATTTGGCTCCGATTAATAAAAAAGAAAATGATTCAATCAGGAAACTATCTAAAAGAAAAGACCCTGAGGCAGCCCTTTCTTATTATCATGAAAAAGGAATACCAGAAGAAGCTGTTAAACTTTATTTAATGACAACCGCAAACTCTAATTTTGAAGAATGGCTACTGCATAATCCAGATAAAACAATTGATGATTATACTTTTGATTTTAAAAAAATGTCGGCAAGTGGCTCTTTATTTGATTTAGATAAATTAATAAATATATCTAAAAATTATATTTCTAAACAATCAAAAGATGAAGTATATGAAAATACTTGTCTTTGGGCAAAAGTTTATGATAAAGAATTTTATAATATTTTAAAAAAATATCCCGATTATACAAAAAGCATTTTAAATATAGAAAGAGAAACTAAAAAACCAAGAAAAGATTATGGTGGATATAGTGATGTATTTGAAAACATATTTTATATGTATGATGAGTACTTTGATAACTTAGATATAGTTATTGAAACAGAAAATTATAAGGAAATTATTAACCTATACATAGACAAATACTTTGATATAAACGATGATAAACAAACTTGGTTTGAAAAAGTAAAACAATTATCAAATGAATTAGGTTACGCATCTAATATGAAAGATTATAAAGAAAATCCTGATAACTATAAAGGAAGTGTAGCTGATGTTAGTAATATTATCAGACTTGCTCTAACATCAAAAACAATGACGCCTGATCTTTACACTTTAATTAATATTTTGGGAAAAGAAAGAACAATTCAAAGATTAAAAAGAGTTATCTAACAATTTTAGTTGACTTTAAGGCTTTAATTTCATATAATTTAAAGTGGTACATTTATTTCTTGATTTCTTTGTAATGTGGGAAGTTACATTAGAAAAAAAGAGAAATGAAAGGAAAAAACAATATGAAAACATTTATGCAAAGAAAAGAAGATGTAGATCGCAAATGGTATGTGGTTGATGCAGAAGGATTACCACTAGGTAGAATGGCATCTGAGGTAGCTAAAAGACTACGTGGAAAACACAAACCTACATTTACTCCCCACGTCGATGGAGGAGACTTTATAATTATTATCAATGCTGATAAAGTAAAGCTATCTGGTAATAAACTTGATAATAAAATTTATTATGATCACTCAGGATACCCTGGTGGATTAAAAAAACGTACTGCAAGAGCAGTACTAGAAAGTAATCCAGTTGAGATAGTTGAAAGAGCTGTTAAAGGAATGCTTCCAAAAGGAGCACTTGGAGACCAAATGTATAGAAAATTAAAAGTATATGCAGGAAGTACTCATGAACATGAAGCTCAAAAACCAACTGAATTAACAATTGATTAGGAGATAGATATGAAAAATAATGAAATAACTGCTACAGGCAGAAGAAAAAAATCAATTGCTCAAGTTAAAATGGTTCCAGGAACTGGTAATATCACTGTTAATGGACAAGATGTAGATAAATATATTCCATTTAAAACTTTAGTTATGGATTTAAAACAACCACTGGTACTTACTAAAAATGAAAAAACATTTGATATTGATATAAAAGTAAAAGGTGGAGGCTATAACGGTCAAGCCGGAGCAATTAGATTAGGTATTACTAGATGTTTACTTGAATATGATAAAAACACTGATCAAACAAGAGATGATTCATACCGCAAGATTCTAAAAGTTGAAGGTATGACTACAAGAGATCCTCGTGTTAAAGAACGTAAAAAATACGGACTTAAAAAAGCTCGTAAAGCACCACAATTTAGTAAGAGATAATATAAAGGTAGCATT
>DUUS01000042.1 GCA_012841465.1 Mollicutes bacterium | reverse complement strand
TGTCTTAATTTGAAAATATCATGTATAATGAAATTAGATCTAATACTCGGAGGCGGAAGTGGAAACATTAAAAAGATTTTGTAAAAAAATAGATTTTCAGTTAACTGATGAATTTAAAAATACTAAAGTAGATAAGGTAGTAGTAAATAAGCATAAACAGACTTGGAATGTTTATTTAAAAAGTAAAAATGTCTTACCTGCTTTAAGTGTTTTAAAATTAAAAGAAAAGTGTAAAAAAGGTATAAAGGATGTTTCTTTAATAGAGATAACCTTTATTTATGATGAAGTAAAAGATGAAGATATTTTAAGTTATCTTAAGTTTTATGTTGATTTATTAACTAAGAAATATCCTTCTTTAATTAGTTTAGTTGATAATGAAATTATTATTAAAGACGGTATTATTACTTTTGAAGTACTGAGTAAAGTTGAAAATGACTTAATAATTAAAAATAGTAAGAAAATATCATCTTTTTTAAAAGAATATGGTTTAGGAAACTTTGAAGTAAATGTATTTGTTAACAATAAAAAAAGATTATTAATTAAAGAAGAAATAGAAAATACTAAAGAACTAGTTATTATAAAAGATGCACCTAAAAATAAAGTTATCCTTGGAGAACAAATTAAATCTAGAATAACTAAAATAAATGAGGTTTTTGGTGAGGAAAATAATATTACTTTTGAAGCATTTATATTTGATATAGATACCTTTGTATCAACAAAGACAGGTTATAGAATCCTTACACTTAAAATAAGTGATAAAACCGATAGTATGCTTGCTAAGTACTTTGGTAAAGAAGAAGATACTTTTAATGGAATTGTCTCTAATTTAAAGAAAGGTTCTTGGTATAAATTTAGAGGATATACTAAAAATGATACCTATGCAAGAGACATAGTTCTTAATTTAAGAGATATAGAAGAAATAGATTCTAAAGATGAAAAAAGAGTTGATGAATCAAAAGAAAAAAGAGTCGAACTTCATGCCCATACTAAAATGAGTCAAATGGATGGAGTAGTGGGGGCTACTGATTTAATTGAAACGGCGATTAGCTGGGGACATAAAGGAATCGCGATAACCGATCACAGTGGTGTCCAGGCATTTCCAGAGGTTCATAACTTTGTTAAGTCGTATAATGCTGATAAAGATGATAATGATAAATTTAAAGTAATTTATGGTGCTGAGTTTTTAATGAGTGATGATGGTATTAATATTATTAAAAATCCTACTGATGGTGATTTATTTAATACTAGATACTGTGTTTTTGATGTTGAAACAACTGGTTTTAATGCTGGTGCTGGAGATTCTATTATTGAAATTGGTGCCTGCCTGATTGAAAACGGAGAAATAATCGATACTTTTAATGAACTTATTAATCCTGGAGTTCCAGTTCCTCCGAAAATAACTGAGCTTACTAGCATTACTAATGAAATGCTTAAAGATAAAGATAATGAAAAAAACGCCATTAAGAGATTTAAAGATTGGTATAAGGATTCTGTCTTAGTGGCTCATAATGCTACTTTTGATATGTCTTTTTTAGAAATGGCTCATCAAAAATATAATTTAGGTGAGGTTACTAATACTGTTATAGATACTTTAGAGCTCTCAAGAGCTCTTGAGCCAGATCAGTTTAGACATGATTTAAGTGCTCTTGTTAAAAGATATGATGTTCCTTTTGATGAAGAAGGACATCACAGAGCTGATTATGATGCTGATGCTACTGCTAAAGTATTTATGAAAATGCTTCTTGAAGTTAAAAAACATCAAATTGAAAACATTAAAGATTTAAATAATTTAGTTGCTAAAGAAGATGCTCATAAGTTTGGTCCTTTTTATCATGTTAATATTTTAGTTAAGAATAAAGTTGGTCTTAAAAATTTATTTAAATTAGTAAGTCTTGCTAGTACGAAATATTTATTCAAAACTCCAAGAATTCCTAGAAGTGAAATTGAAAAACACAGAGAAGGATTACTTATCGGAAGTGGCTGCTATGAAAGTGAAGTATTTACATCAAGCAGAAGTAAAAGTGAAGAAGAACTTGTTAATATAATTAATTTTTATGATTATGTAGAAGTTCAGCCTAAAGAAGTTTATGAACATTTACTTGTAAGTGGTACTTTTTCAAGTGAGATGGAACTTGAAAATAGTTTAAAGAAAATTATTGAAAGTACTAAAGAAGCAGGTAAATTAATTGTTGCTACTGGTGATGTTCATCATTTAAATAAAGAAGATAAAGTATATCGGGAAATAATTGTTA
The DNA here is from genome assembly GCA_012841465.1 of Mollicutes bacterium. Classification (GTDB taxonomy): domain Bacteria; phylum Bacillota_I; class Bacilli_A; order RF39; family UBA660; genus DUUS01. Next base: position 13,533 of record DUUS01000042.1, on the reverse strand, counting down.
ATCAAAATGTTCCTGGTGGGGGAAGACATCCTTTAAATAGAGGACCTAGAACCGTAGTACCATATCAGCATTTTAGAACAACTAATGAAATGATAGATGATTTTAAATTTTTAGATAAAAAAATAGTTAAAGAAATGGTTATTAAAAATCCAAATATTATACTTGATATGGTAGAACATGTTGATGTAATTATTGATACTAAAGGAGTTCCGTTTTCTCCTAAGATAGAAAATTCAAAAGAAACAGTTGAAAAACTTGTTTATGATAAAGCGCGTGAATTATATGGTGAAAAATTAGATCCTTTAATAGAAGAGAGAATAGAGCAAGAACTAGTTGGTATTATTAAAGGTGGCTATGATGTTATTTATTTAATAAGTCAAATGCTGGTTAAAAAAAGTAATGATGAAGGATATATTGTTGGATCTCGTGGTTCGGTTGGTTCTTCTTTTGTTGCTACTTTAATGGGTATTACTGAAGTAAATCCACTGCCAGCACATTATGTTTGTAGTAAGTGTCAGTATACTACTTTTGAAGATGATAAAGGTAGTAGACTTGCCCTTGAGTATTCAAGTGGATATGATCTTCCTAATAAAAAATGTCCGAAGTGTGATACTAATATGAATAAAGAAGGACAAGATATGCCCTTTGCAACTTTCCTTGGTTTTGATGCTAATAAAGTACCTGATATTGATCTTAACTTCTCTGGTGATTATCAAGCAAAAGCCCATGAATATACCAAAGAATTATTCGGAATAGATAATGTCTATCGGGCAGGTACAATTGGTACTGTAGCAGCTAAAACCGCATTTGGATTTGTTAAGGGATACTGCGAAGATAAAGGAATTACTATGAGAAATGCCGAGATAGAAAGATTATCTCTTGGTTGCATTGGGGTTAAAAGAACCAGTGGGCAGCACCCAGGTGGTATTATTGTTATTCCTGATTATATGGATGTGTTTGATTTTACTCCCTATCAGTTTCCGGCTGATGATGAAAAGTCTTTATGGAGAACTACTCATTTTGATTATCATCCAATGGAAGATGAGTTACTAAAGTTAGATATATTGGGTCATGATGATCCAACTATGCTTAAAATGCTTCAAGATTTAACTGGAGTAGATGTTACTAAAATTCCTTTTGATGATCCTAAAGTTTTGAAATTATTATCTAGTCCTGAGCCTCTTGGAGTTACTAAAGAGCAAATAAATTGTGAAACCGGTACTTTAGGAGTTCCTGAACTTGGTACTAAATTTGTTATTCAGATGCTTGTTGATACTCAGCCAAAAACATTTGCTGATGCGGTTAAAATATCAGGTCTTTCTCACGGTACTGATGTTTGGCTTGGTAATGCTTCTGAGTTAATTAAAAACAATGTAGTAGAGTTTAGTGAAGTTATTGGCTGCCGTGATGATATTATGGTTTATTTAATTAATAATGGAGTAGAGCCTCTTGATGCTTTTAAAATAATGGAGTTTGTTCGTAAGGGACTTCCTTCTAAACTTCCAGATGTATGGAAAGAATATGAAGCTATATTAAAAGAAGCAGACATTGCTCCTTGGTACATTGAGTCTTGTGCTAAGATTAAGTATATGTTCCCTAAAGCTCATGCGGTTGCTTATATTATGAGTGCTCTTAGAATTGCTTATTTTAAAGTTTATTATCCTATATATTATTATAGTGCATATTTTTCAGTAAGGTGTAATGCCTTTGAAGTAGAAACTTTAATTAAAGGAAAAGAAGGAATTAGAAACCGCATCTTCGAACTTGAAAGTAAAGGATACGAGCAAACAAATAAAGAAGCAGAAGTACTTGATGTACTTTATTCAGCTCTTGAAATGGTTGAAAGAGGATTTGTTTTTAAAAATATTGATCTTTCAAAAAGTGACAGTACTAAATTTTTAGTAACCGAAGATGAAAAAGGTTTAATTATTCCTTTTAGAGCTCTTGATGGACTTGGAGATAATGCTGCTAGAGAGGTTATAAAAGCAAGAGAAGAAAAATATTTCATTAGTATTGAAGATGTTCATTTAAGAGGTAAAATAAATTCAACAACTATTGATAAAATGAGATTACTAGGTATTTTTGAATCTCTTCCTGAATCAAGTCAATTAAGTTTATTTGATTTGTAAATTATTGCATTTTAGTTAAATAGTTAGTATACTTATTATCAGAACAAAATAGAAATATAATAGAGGTCTTTTAAAGACAGATGTAAGGTGGAAAATAATGAAAATAAGAACAATTAGCGGAGCCATTTTAATAGCAGTTTTACTACCAGTTGTTATCTCTGGGGGAAAGTTATTTGCATTTGCAATAGGTATGATAGCTCTCTTAGCAGCTAAGGAAATAAATGATATCTATGATCATCCTTTGGTTATTAAACTTCTTACTTACTTTTCAGTAATAACGATTGCTTTTTCAAATTTTGATTCAAGTACTATAATGTTTGGTTTAAATTATGAAAAATTAAGTATCTTAATACTAGTGTTATCTATACCGATTATATATTATCAAGTAAAAGGTAAATACTCTGTTGAAGATGCATTTAAATTACTGGGATTTGTATTACTTATCGGTCTTGGTTTAAATTATTTTATAATGGTTAGAGACATGAGTTTAAAATATTTTCTATACATGATTTTAATACCAATTATGACTGATACTTTTGCATATATAAGTGGAGTAATGATTGGAAAACATAAGGTAACTAAGTTAAGTCCCAAAAAGAGCTGGGAAGGTTATATAATTGGCTCTCTCATGGGAACATTTATTATGACAGTTTACTATACAACATTTATAAATGCTCAGGAAAGCTTATTAACTGTTATAATAATTACATTTATATTAACTATAGCAAGCCACGCTGGAGATTTATTCTTTAGCGCTATAAAAAGGCACTATAACATAAAAGATTTTGCTAATCTAATACCAGGACATGGTGGAGTACTTGACCGAATAGATAGTTTATTATTTGTAGCAATAACATTTATTTTGTTTTTAAACATATTGTAGGAGGATAACATGACATTAATTACATTAATTTTAGTACTAGGAATTTTAATATTTTTTCATGAACTTGGGCACTTTATTTTTGCAAAAAAATATGGTGTTTATGTATATGAATTTGCACTGGGAATGGGACCTAAGATCTTTTCTTTTAAAAGAAAAGATAAAAACGATCCCACTCTTTATTCACTAAGACTACTTCCAATAGGTGGTTTTTGTGCGATGGCTGGTGAAGTAGATGAAGATGATGATACTATTAAAAAAGACCAGTTTATGTGCAATAAAACTAAATTTCAGAGATTTATGATTTTAATATCAGGAGTTATGTTTAATATAATTCTTGCGATCATTCTTTTATTCTTGCACGGATATATCTGGGGACATCCTGAGCAAAAACCAGTTATCGGAGTTGTTACTGAAGATAAACCGATCGCAAATGCTGGCATCACGGTAGGAGATGAAGTATTAAAGTTAAATGGATACAAAATTAATTCTTGGGATAAATTAATGATTGTTCTTAATTTTAAAAATAAAGATAATATTTATGAATTTGAAATAAAGAAACAAGATGGATCAATAAAAACCTATGAAATAACTCCAGAAATTATAAAAGATGAAGATGATAATGAAACTAAAATGTTTGGTTTTGGAGTAGGGGAAGAATTAAATACGGGATTTATTTCTTCAGTAAAATATGCATTTACTAAACTATGGTCAGTCCTTGCATCAATGGCAATTATAATTTCATCACTTTTTACCGGAAAATTAAGTATGTCTAGTTTAGCTGGACCAGTCGGAATGTACTCGCTTGTTGGTGAGGTTGTCGGACTTGGTAAAATGTCACAAATAATGCAAACCTTAGTATATTTTACAGCTTATTTAAGTGTTAATTTAGCATTTATAAATGCAATTCCTTTTCCAGCATTTGATGGAGGAAGAATACTATTTATTGGTATTGAAGCTATAACTAAAAAGCCAGTTAATAAAAATATTGAAGCAACACTTCATACAATTGGTTTTATATTATTAATGATATTAATGCTATATATTACGATCAATGATGTGCTGAGACTCAGATGAAATTTTTCTTGCAAAAAAACTCGACTAATGATAGTATATAAAGTATAGAATATAAAGGGAGAATTGCTATGAACAAGTTAGAAACATTTTTAGAAAGAATATATAATAATAGTGCTAATCCATCACTATATTTTTACATTATTATAGGTGGAATTGCTTTAATTATTATACTAGTTATTATTTATGCAAGTATTAAACCAAAAGAAGAAATAAAAGAGGATAAATCTTTAAAAGAAGATGATGAAAAAGAAAAAGCAACTCTACTAACTAATGAAGTAAAGGAAGAAGATCCTAAAGTAGAAGAACCAATAATAAAAGAAAAACCACTTGAAAACAAAGAGTTAAAACCAGAAGAAGAAAAAGTAATGCCTGAAACTTTTAGCTCGGTTTATTTAGATATTAAACCACTAAAAAAAGAAGAAACTATTGAAAACATTAAACCTAAGGAAGAACCAAAAACAGACTTTGCTAAAGAAGAGGCTAAAGAAGAAGTAAAATCAGAACCTACAAAAAAAATTGATGACTTAAGCATTAATCCAGATATGTTTAAAGAAAAGGAAGAATCTTTAATAAATACAATCCCAAACTTATTTGAAGGACTAACTAAATCTAAAAAAGAAGAAGTTATAGAAGATATAAAAGAAGAAGCACCTATAATTGATCTTGGTGTTAAAGTAGAATCAGTTAAAGAAACTAAAAATGATATTCCCGAAATGGTTGTTATTGAAGATATAAAAGAAGAAAAAAAGCCAGAAATAATTAATGAAGAAGAATTTCAAAAAGAAGTTAAGGAAGAAGTAATTAATGAGGAAGTAAATGAAGAATTAGCTGTTACTCCCGAATCTATTAAAGCTAAACTTGAAGCATTATCTAAAAAAAGTGAAAAGAATGAAAATGATTTAGATGATATTTTAAAACAAGTTGGTATAGAAGAAACTCCTGAACTTCCAAAAATGAAAGATGAAGAATCAGTTTTATTAGGTAAATAATAAAAAATATTAAATAATAAATGAAAAATGAATCAAATTATAATAGTTTGATTTGTTTTTTTTCTGTGGCAATGCTATACTAAATTAGGAAGGCTACTGATTTTAGTAAGCTTTATAACTGGCATAAGAAAGCGAGGAAAGAGAATTTATTCTCGAGAAGTAAATGACAAAATATGATGAAAAATCAATAACGGTATTGGAAGGTTTAGATGCAGTAAAAAAGCGACCTGGAATGTACATTGGAAGTACTGATAAAAAAGGAATGCACCATCTTGCCTGGGAAATAATTGATAATAGTATTGATGAAATAATAAATGGTTTTGGTGATAAAGTAACTGTTACTATAAATGAAGATAATAGTTTGACCGTAACTGATAATGGAAGAGGAATACCAGTAGGTAAGCACGAGACAGGTAAATCAACTCCTGAAGTGATTTATACGGTTTTACATGCTGGAGGTAAGTTTGAAGACTCAGGCTATAAAATAGCAGGCGGACTTCATGGTGTCGGGGCATCTGTTGTAAATGCTTTAAGTGAATTTTTAGAAGTTACTATTAACCGTGATGGTTTTAGTTATAAGATAGGTTTTTCGGATGGTGGTAAACTTGATTTTCCTCTAGAAAAAATAGGACCTACTAATAAAACCGGCACTAGTGTTACATTTCTTCCTAGTAAAGAAATATTTAAAAATATTAACTTTAGTTTTACAACTCTTTGTGAAAGAATGCAAGAAAGTGCTTTTTTACTAAATAATTTAACAGTTGAAGTAGAAGATGTACTAGATGAAAAGAAAAATATTTATCATTATGAAAATGGAATTATTTCCTTTGTAGAATATATTAATGAAGGAAAAAAATCTATTCATGAAGTTATTCCTATAACTGGAAGTAAAAATAATATTGATGTAGATATCGCTATACAGTATGTAGATACTTATAATGAAAATATCTTATCATTTGTAAATAATGTAAAAACAATTGATGGGGGAACTCATGAAGTTGGTTTTAAGACTGCTATTACAAAAGCATTTAATGACTATGCTAAAGATAAAGGTCTATTAAAAGAAAAAGATTCTAATTTTGAAGGATCAGATGCAAGAGAAGGTTTAACTGCGGTATTAAATATTAAAATACCTGAGAACTTACTTCAATTTGAAGGTCAAACAAAAGGAAAACTAGGAACTCCAGCTGCTAGAAGCATTGTTGAAAGTATTACCTATGATACTTTAAGATACTATTTAGAAGAAAATAGAGAAATATCAGAAGCACTAGTAGATAAAATGAACCGTAGTAAAATAGCAAGAGATGCTGCTAGAAAAGCAAGGGCTGATGCAAGAGCAGGAAGATCTAAAAAAGGAGCAGCTCAAAGTTTAAGTGGTAAACTTACTCCTGCTCAAACAAGGAATCCTAAAATAAATGAATTATATATAGTCGAAGGTAACTCAGCTGGAGGAACTGCTAAAAAAGCCAGAGATCGTAAATTTCAAGCAATTCTTCCACTTAGAGGTAAGATTCTTAATACTGAGAAAGCTAAAACTGAAGATATATTTAAAAATGAAGAAATTAATTCCATGATTCATGCAATAGGTGCTGGTGTTGGTGCTGAATTTGATGTCGGAGATATTAATTATGACAAAGTTATCATAATGACAGACGCCGACGATGATGGTGCTCACATTCAGTGTTTACTTTTAACATTTTTCTACCGTTTTATGAAACCTCTTATTGATGAGGGACATCTCTATATCGCAATGCCACCACTATATAAAGTAGATTATGGCAAGAATCATGAGTACTGCTGGACAGATGAAGAATTAAAAGAAATCACTGCAAACAAAGTCAATTATAAAGTTCAAAGATATAAAGGACTAGGAGAGATGAATCCAACTCCACTATGGGAAACAACAATGGATCCTAAAACAAGAAATCTAATTAAAGTAAATATAAATGATGCTTCTCTTGCTGAAAAAAGAGTAAGTGTTCTAATGGGAGATGTTGTTGAATCTAGAAAAGAATGGATTAATGAAAATGTTGAATTTTCACTAGAAGATGATTATGCAATTTAACTCAAAAGACCTAAAGGTGTCAATATTTTCAGAAACCACTTTTACTTATAAATAAAAAAGAAGCAAACGCTTCTTTTATATTTCTCTCATTAAATGTTCATTTTTATAAGGATTATCTTTATCAATATGATCAATAAATAAAATACCATTTAAGTGATCTATTTCATGCTGAAATAGAACTGAAATATCTTCTCTAACTCTAATATTAAATGGATTACCATCTATGTCGTATGCTTTTATAGTTATTCTAGCATGCCTTGGAACAATTCCATCAACTGGTCTTGCTATACTTAAACATCCTTCACCCTCACCAACAAAGATTAATTCTTCACTTTTACTGACTATTTCAGGATTTATAATAACATGCCTTTTAAATGTACCATCTTCTAGTTCTTCAGAAGCAACAAAGATTCTTTTAGGGATTCCTAGCTGAATAAAAGAAAGACCCATTCCAGCTCTTAAATTATATTTCTCATTATATTCATCTATTTGACTCATTTCTAAATATGTTAAAGCATCATCAATTAGTTTTAACTCTTCTTTTTCTAGGGGAAAAGTTACTTCTTTTGATATTTGTCTTAGAGTTTTATCAGTTTCATCTAAAATTTTTAAATTCGGTAGTTTCATTACTTCACCTCGCCATAGTATTTTATCAGATTATTAAATAAAAAGAAAGTCCGACAAATAATTTAAACCCTTTAAAGTATTATAAATACATGATAAATATAATAAAAGAGGATTTAACTGTATCTAGATTTATATTAATATTTATAATAATATGTTTTATAACAGCACTGCTAACTATTATATATAGCAGTAAGTTAAAAGATGACCTTAATGAAAGAGCCTGCACAGCCTTTGGATCTCGTTATGAAGACGGAAAATGCCTTGAAACCGTCGGTGTTTTCGACTAATTTGACAAAATAAAAATATTATTGTATACTAAATTTCCAATTAGGGTATATTAAAAGTGACCCGAAATTGACAAACAGTCCTAAATATGCTATACTTAAGGTGTATTAGGGATATAGGGGGTAATAAAAATGAAGGGATTTTTATTAGATTACATTAATGAAAATGAGTTTAAGAAATTAGAAAGAGCATTAAAGAAATATAATATGCTTGCTTTTAAGAAATTAAACTTTGATTACTATCCATCACTTAGAAATGGTAAGTTCGTTGGTGAAAAGGTATCTAGTGATAAAAAAGAGAATACTGAAACCTATGAATTAAAACTACCAAGTGACTATATGTTTAGTCAAGTACATGGTGATGTAATACTTAAATATATAGTCTATAAGGATGCTAGTACGGTAATGCTTGATACTATCACTCCAACTGAAATATTGCTTGAAGGTCATATGGCTGAACTAGCAACTTACAGAGGAGTAATGATTAGTAAAGCAAATGAATCTAAAGATAAATTCAAAATTGATTTATTATATACAATGCAAGATAAATAATCTTGCTTTTTATATGCCACTTAAATCACAAGTTCCATTATTTTGCTCAAAATAACCAAAGACAGCTTCTATAAAATCATCAAAATATATATATTTACTTATATCTATTAATCCACCTAAATAGCTACTATCATTTTGTCTTTCTAGTTTTTTTATTTTATATTTAGGATAAATTTCTATATAAGGATTTTGTTTTTCTTGAATATTATCATCACCATACTCAATTATGTAATGGTATTCTTTATCATCTAGTGTACATTTTAAATCATATTTGGCTCCAATAAACCAAGCATAGGTAGATCCAGTAATTATTTTATAAACTCCAAAGATTAATATAAAAATAATAATAATTATAGTAAATGCTTTAATTATCTTCATTGTTAAACCAGCAAGTCTTTCAGTATTACTTATTTTTTCAGTTAAAATATCTTTAATATCATTATTGGTAAGTTCATCTAAACTTACCTTAAATATTTTAGAAAGCTCCATTGCTTGTTTAATATCAGGAGATGTTTCATTAAGTTCCCATTTACTTATTGTTTGTCTGGTAACAGATAATTTATCTGCTAATTCTTCTTGTGAATATCCATTTGTTTTTCTTAAATTTAATATTTTATTTCCTAAATCCATATTTACCTCTAAAACAATTATATAATAATAAGACTTAATTTTCAGCAAATTTAACCTTGAAAAAGAGCAATTATAATTAACATTTAATTGCTTTTTAAAAACTCATCTAAAAATTCTAACCATTCTTTTGCATTTTCTTCATAAAAGTATTGTCTAAGAAAATCAATCATTATTTTTTGTCTTTTATTAGATTCTTTCTTACCTGACTTAGTCATCATTAAATTATTAAGTTTAAGTAATTTTTCAAAGAAATGATTAATTGCATTATCAGTACTATGGGTAGTTCCTTTTTGATTATATTCTTCATTTGTTATATTAACATTTGGATAAACATCTCTGTCAAATATAATGCCATTTCCTTTACTAGATGTTGCATAGACAATTGATCTTACTATTCCACTTGATCCTATTGCATCGCACATATCAGCATCTGATACTATTTGACCTTCTAAAGTTTTAGGTCTGATACCTTTTAGGTAATTACTGTATCCCATGGATTTTATAATATCAATAATATAGTTTTGCTTATTATTATCAACATTTAATTCATTTAAAATCATTTTGGTGTTTATCATTTTTTCAGAATTTTCTTTTCCAACAATTTTATAATCATCAACATCATGAAGAAGAGCAGCTAGGGAAACGATTGTCTTATCTGCACCTTCAGCTTCAGCAAACTTAATTGCTAAATTATAAACTCTTAAAATATGATCACTTCCATGACCAGACTTATCACTTTCCATAAGCTTAAATACTAATTTTTGAGCATTTTCAATTAATTTGTTCATCATTTTCTCCTAATTATTATTTTCTTATCAAGAATGAAAAAAACAATCTAAATAATATTATATCTCTTCTTGTTTTAGAGGATGTATTTAACCACCATGTAAGTAATATTACCCCAAGAAATATATATATTCCTAAAACAATAAATATTGTACCTGGTTTTCCAAGTATTAAAACAAAATAAAATGAAGCTATAACTAAAGCTATTACTATTAGTTCAATAAATTCTAAAGTTTGATTAGGCTGTTTATTATTTTTCTTTTTTGATTCTAATTTATCTTTATAACTAGAGTATCCTTGCAGCTGTGCCATTTTGCATGATGGACAATAATCTAACTTTTCAGGGATACTTTTACTACACTTATTACATACCACTTAAAACATCTCCTCTAACTGATAAAATTATACCATAGATAGTTGTAAATCAATTGTGAAATAATATTAAAGTATAAATTAAAACGGGCGGTTACTAGTTTATTCGACAACTATCAAATAGTGGTTGAATCAGGAAGTTTTTAATATATAGTTTTTATAATGTGAATGTTCCTAGGAATTCAAGATAATCTAGGACTTTTTGTTTGATTATATATCCAAATAAAAAACCTTAAATATAAGGCTTTAATTGTTTAATGGTGCAGGTAACAGGAATTGAACCTGCATGGATTGCTCCACTAGATCCTAAGTCTAGCGCGTCTGCCAGTTCCGCCATACCTGCATAAAAAATGGTGGATCTTGTAGGACTCGAACCTACGACCGCCCGGTTATGAGCCGGATGCTCTAACCAACTGAGCTAAAGATCCATTTCTTACTAATAATAGCACATTTGCTTTTATAGTGCAATAATTTCTTGGTAAATATCTGTAAAAGATGTATAATATTACTAGGAGTAGTCTATGAGTAGAAGTACAAAATCGATTATTTACTTTTTATCTATAGTAATATCTTTATTTTGTTTAGTAACAATAAATCTATACTTACATGTTAGTAGTTTGAAACTTGATTATGAAAATAAAGAACTTGTATTAATGGGAACCGAACTTAATTATCCTTATTATAATGATGATAAAGATATTTTTATTCAAAGTTTTATTAATGAAATTGATATAGATGTTATTAGTAGAGTAGATTATTTAATTAATAAGTTTGATGAGTATACTAATATTTTATTTAGATTATATGATAATGATTATATAGTAGATTATGGTAATTTAATTTTTAATGAAGATAATAATTTAATTGAACCTGACTTTTTAATTGAAAATGATGCTTTAGTAGATAAAATGAAATTATATTCTTATCACCAAGGTTTAGATTTAACTGATTCTAATATAAGTGTTGCTAAGAAAAGTTATTATTTTAATGAAAGTGATTTAGATATATATTTAACTAAATATGATTATTTAGATTCTATTACTAAAATAACTTTAAATTATAAAGAATTAAATGGTAATATAACATTTTCATTTAAAGAAGATAAAACCTATAAGTTAATGGAAGAAATAGAAGAAGATGAGTTAGTTCCTTTTGTTCCGATTATTCCGCCAGTAGAAAAAGAAAATAATAAGAAAAAAGTAGCATTTACCTTTGATGATGGGCCGACAAGTTATACATTAGAGATAATGGATGCATTAGATGAGTTTGATGCAGGAGCAACATTCTTTTTAGTAGGTTATAATGTTAAAAGAAATCCAGGGATTTTATCGGAGATTCATAAAAGAGGATATGAAATAGCAAATCACACAATCGATCATTCAAGACTAACAACTTTTACTTGTGAAAAAAGTAGGGCTAAGTTACAAGAAAATAGTGATCTTATTTTTAGTATAATAGGGGAGAGACCAAAGTTATTTAGACCTCCATATGGGGCGATAGATGATCGAATCCTTGAGTGCATTGATGATCCAGTTATAATGTGGAGCGTTGATCCAAGAGATTGGGAAAGTCGTAATACAGAAGAAGTAATCTTTCATATTTTAGAGAATCTTAAAGATGGAGATGTTGTTTTATTTCATGATTTATATCCATCTACTGTAGATGCAATTAAGATTTTACTGCCAATTTTATATGATGATGATTTTGAGCTAGTAACCGTAAGTGAGCTTTTTGAAAGTAAAAATATACCTCTTGAATCACATAATATTTACCGAAGACAATAAAATATGATTATATATTTATAATTATGTATATACTTAAGTAAGTTTGGCAATTATTTCCGAATGCTGAAAAGTGGTCGAAACTTGCTTTTTTAGTGGCTTTGTGTTAGAATATGCTTGACTTTAAAAAGAAAGAGGGTTTTGAAAATGAAAAAGAGATTTTTATGGTTATTTTTAATGTTAATTACTATTACTAGTTTTAGCATTAAAGTTGATGCTTCTGCGCCAAGAACTTTAAAAGCAGGCGGAACAATATTAATGCCAGATTATGTTTCTGGGTACCCAGTTTACTGGAAGTCAACTGAGGACAAAAAACATGAGCTATTTTGTGAGGTAGCTAATTTACCTTTCCCAAGTGGAAAGACAATCACAAGAGTTTCTGAGGCTGATAAAGGATTTGCTTATATTATTAAAAACAAGCCAAATACATGGAGTGGTAATAGAGACTACTATGTAACTCAAATGGCTATATGGTGGTATAAAGATATCCTAGCAGGCGGAAATTCAAACTTAGATGCTAACTTTAAAAGTTATTGTCAATTAAACAGAAATTCCCATGATCAATGTAGGGATATAGTAAATTTAGTAGAAGGAGCTAGGAAATATAGTGGATCTAAAGCTAGTATGGTCTTTAGTAGTGGCACTGTACGTTTTACTGAAACAGGAAACTACTTTATATCAGATGTTATCACATTTAGTAATTCGAATTTAAGTAAATTCAATGGACTAAAATTAATCGGTGCACCTACAGGAAGTACAATTACAAATATTAAAAATTATGATAGTTATTCACAATTTCAAATTAGAGTTAATAAAAACTCAATAACTGAAGGAAAAACTTATAATTTTAAGGTAGAAGCAACTGGAACATACACAGATTTATCAGTATATGATTATTACTACGCTTCAGGATATCAAAAAGTATTATACGATGTAGTATATACAAAAAATAAAACGATAACTGAATCAAAAAGTATTAGTTTATATATAACACCTAAGAAGGTAGTAATACCGCCAACACAACCAACAGTTATGAATTCACTAACTATTGAAAAGGTTGATCAAAATGGAAAACATGTTAGAAATGCTGAGTTAACTCTATATTATGGAAACTGTAGTAAGTCTACATGCTATTCAAAAAATGTATTTAGTAGATGGACTACATCAGCTAGTTCATATAAAATATATGATTTGCCAATAGGTTATTACACAGTTGTAGAAACAAGAACACCAAGTGGTTATCAAACCGCCGAAAAAGGATTAATATATATAGGTAGAAATGACATTGATTATAAATATACAGTTATTAATAAACCTGAAGTAAAAATACCGGAAATTACACAACCTAAACCAACCGTTAT
>DUUS01000041.1 GCA_012841465.1 Mollicutes bacterium | reverse complement strand
TTGTTTCTAAATTATCAGCGTGTTTGATACTAATTATATTACCAGCATTGTTTCTGCTTGTCAGATCTTTATCTTTTCCATCTACTACATTTGTTACTACTCCATCATAGGCAGCATATATATTTTGATTTTTTCCACCATAGCTTTTGCTCCATCCAAGATCTAATGCTTTGTGATTACTTTTATATTCCTGGGATATATATATGTAATTAACTGGATATCTTAGTTTAATCATTTTTCATCACCTACAAATGATTCTATTAATATGGTAAGTTCTATTTCGTCTAAAGAGATTCCTTTGTTATTTAATCTTGTTGTAGAGATTTCTTTTGCTTTATTTAGTTTTTCTTCATTTCTTAAGTTTTCATATACTTGATTTATATATTTTACAGTGCTTTTTATTATTTTATCGATAAGTTCATTTTGATGTTTTTCTTCAAGGTTGTCTTTTATTTTAGTTCCCAGATAAGTTATTACTCCGCTTATAATTGTTCCGATTATAGGAACTATTATAACAATTATTTCATTTAGAACTTCTTTCATTAATTATTCATCACCTTCTTCTAAGGCATAGATTCTACCTTCTATTTTATAAATTCTTTCAACTATAGCATTATGCTTATCAACTTTGATTTCTAGTTGTTCAATTCTATAGTTGGTTAAACTAGTAGACATTAAAACACCACCTAAGCTTCCGATTAAAGTACCTAAGAGTGATATTAATGCTATTTTTACATTTTTGTCCATAGTTATCCTTTCATAAAGTGTTTGCTACTATAATAATTTATGATTTATTATAAATTTTGAAAAGGCTAAACTATTAAAAAATAAAAAAGTCTACTAAGAGACTTATTTAATTAAAGATAGTGATACTTTTTCTTTTTCTAAATTAATATCATCTATATAACAAGTAATTATATCACCAACACTTACTATATCAGTTGGATGATTTACAAATTTAGTACTCATTTTTGATATGTGAACTAATCCATCATTATCAAGACCTATATCAATAAACGCTCCAAATGATGCTACATTTCTGACTGTTCCAGTAATTTCCATTCCTTGTTTTAAATCTGTAAGTTTTAAAATGTCACTTCTTAATATTGGTGGATCTACTTTTTCTCTTGGGTCAAGTCCTGGATTTAATAATTCATTTATTATATCTTCAAGAGTATACTGATCAGTATTAAATTTGCTCATAAGTTCGGATTTATTAACATTTGTTAAAGTTTCTTTAAACGAATCTTTATTTATATCATTTATATCAAGCTTTAGATATTTTAATATATCTTCTGTTAAATCATAACTTTCAGGATGGATTCCGGTTTGATCTAATTTATTATTTCCATTATTAATTCTAAGAAAGCCGATTGCTTGCTGATATACTTTTTCTGTAGTAATTTTTTTTATTTCTTCCCTAGATGTAAAGGGGACTTTTTCTTTATACTTTAGTATTTTATTAATGGTAGGTTTATTTAATCCCGAGATGAATTTTAATATATATGATGAGGCTGTATTAATATTTACTCCTACATTGTTGACTACTTTTGTTACGGTAAAGTCTAAACTCTCGGTTAGTTTTTTAGAATTTACATCATGTTGATATTCGCCTACTCCGATTGATTTTGGATCTATTTTAACAAGTTCAGAAAGTGGGTCTGTTACTCTTCTTCCGATACTTACAGCACTTCTTTCTTCTACTTTTAAATCAGGGAACTCTTTGGCTGCTTCTTTTGAAGCAGAATATACTGATGCTCCTGCTTCATTTACGATAGTATAGTAAACATTATCAAGGTCTTTTATAATACTTGCGACAAATTCTTCACTTTCTCTTGAAGCGGTTCCGTTTCCGATTGCGATTAAATTTATATTATATTTTTTAATTAATTCAAGCATTTTCTTTTTAGAGCCTTCTTTATCATTTTGAGGAACATGAGGATAAATTACATCAATATGAAGAACGGTTCCAGCTTCATCTAGACATGCTAGTTTACAACCTGTTCGAAAGGCTGGGTCAAATCCCATAATTCTATTATTAGATAATGGTCTTGTCATTAAAAGATTTTCTAGATTTATTTTAAATATATCAATGGCAGAATCTTCGGCTTTTTCAGTTAGTTCTTTTCTAATATCTCTTTCAACACTTGGATAAATTAATCTTTTTAAAGCATCAAGTATAGCATCTTCTACATAAGATGAGACAAATGAATTTGGATTTTTTATTATTCTTTGATTTAGTTTACCAAATACATACTCATCATCAAAGTCTAATTTTATATTTAATATTTTTTCTTTTTCTCCTCTATTAATAGCAAGTATTCGATAACTTTTTGCTAGAGATATTTTTTCTTTAAATTCATAGTACATTTCATAAATTTTCTTTTCATCTATAGCATTCTTTCTTATAGTTGAGGTTATAAAACCATTTTTAAATATATACTCTCTTATAAATGATCTGTTTTTGGCATTATCACTTATCCATTCACTTATTATATATCTAGTATTTTCTTCTGCTTCTTCTTTTGATACTTTAGCTTTACTAAATATTTCATCAAGAGAGCCAGTAGTAGGAAAAGTCATTATCATTTTAGCGATAGGTTCTAATCCCATTTTGATGGCATCTGTTGCTTTGGTTTTTCTTTTTTCTTTAAATGGAAGATAAAGGTCTTCTACGTCTACTAGTTTTGTGCATGCTAAAATTTTAGATTTTAATTCTTCTGTTAGCATTCCTTTTTCATCTATTAATTTGATTACTGTTTCTTTTCTTTCCATTAGGTTAGTATAGTATTTGTGTTTTTCTTCTATATCTCTTAATTTATCTTCATCAAGACCACCTGTTTTTTCTTTTCGGTATCTTGCGATAAAAGGAATCGTTGCTCCTTCATTTAATAGTTTTAATACTTCATTTATTTGTTTTTCACTTATTTTAAGTTCATTTACTAATTCTTTGATTATCATTTTTTCTCCTTATAAAAAACTCTAAGATAGAGTTTTTAGATATCACTTAAATCTACTTTTTCTTCTTCTAGCATATCTTTAAATTTTTCTTTAAATTTAGCTACTTCTTTTTTTAAAGCATCGGGATAAATATTCTTTGCATTTGCGACTGCTTTGTAAATGTGTTTTATTCTAACTTCTTTAGAGTTTTCGAAGACGGCATAACTAAATGCATTAGCAAGTACCGTTAAACATATATCAGGATAGCGACTTGCTATTTCATATACTCTTTTATATTCACTAGTCATATCTACTAAAAATTCAAAGATAGTTTCTTTTTGAAAGTCACTGTAAGCTAGTTTTACGCCTAGTTGTTTCTCAAATTTAGGATATGTTCCCATTAATATTTTAACTACTATTTCAGGACTTGATTCTAAAATTTCGATTTTTTGAAATCTTCTTAAAAATGCCCTGTCGCGAAGTATATAAGCTTCATATTCTTCAGTAGTTGTAGCTCCGATCATTTTAATTGCTCCACGGTCAAGTGCTGGTTTTAACATATTAGCAAAATCAATATTATTATTTGATGTTGCTTTGTTTACTAGAAGGTGAACTTCATCTATAAATAATATCGCTTTGTCTGTTTTTTTAAGCTCTTGAATTAACAACTCTATTCTTGATTCGGTATTTCCACCCTTAGCAGTTGTACCTAATAAACTGGTTATATTTATTTTATAAACATCCCAGCCCTTTAAAGCATCTGGCACCATTCCTTTTTGAATTCGGTAACCTAATCCTTCAACTATAGCGGTTTTACCAATTCCTGGTTTACCAACTAAAAGTGCACCTTTTTCAGGTGATATTAATGCGAGTATCATTTGATTTATTTCATCAGCTCTTCCGATTGCTGGATCGGTTATATAAGTTT
>DUUS01000001.1 GCA_012841465.1 Mollicutes bacterium | reverse complement strand
TGTCCTTTTCCTAAAATTAGGAGAAAGTCGTTTTTATTTAAAAGGCTTATTCCTTTTATGATTGCTTTTTCTCTATCTACGATTACTTCATAGTTAGTGCTTTTATTATTTTTAGTTATGTCTTCTAGTATCTTTTTTGGATCTTCAGTTCTAGGATTATCACTTGTAAAGATAACTTTATCACTTAATGATGTTGCAATATCTCCCATGATAGGTCTTTTTTTTGGATCTCTGTCTCCACCGCATCCTAGTACTGTTATTACTTTTCCAACGTTTAATTCTTTATATGCTTTAATTATTTTTTCTACGGCATCAGGTGTATGAGCATAATCTATTACTGCATAACTATCATTTACTTTTATTGTTTCACATCTTCCTCTTGGAGGATATACTTTGTTTGTTATTTTTATTATGTTTTCAATTGGTATATCTAAATTATTTAGTATTGCTAGGCTCATTAAATAGTTATAAATATTAAATTCATTAATAAGGTTTGTTTTTACTTTATAAGTATTGTTTTTAAATGTAAATTCTAAATCGGTTGAATCAGGATTATAATTATAATTTGTTATTTTATAATCTCCGTTTTTACCAATTGTTAATTTATTTTTAAAGATAAATTCTTTTGATGTTTCTTCATCAAGGTTTACGATTAAAGTTCCTTTTTGTTTTAAGTGATTAATAATTAATTTTTTAGCATTTAAATAGTCTATCATATCTTTATGAAAATCAAGGTGGTCTTGAGATAAATTTGTAAATGCTGCTACATCAAAATTAATACCTGCTATTCTTGAAAGTGATAAAGCATGTGATGATACTTCCATTATTATATATTCTACTTCTTTTTCTTTTGCTTCCATTATTAGTTTATATAAACTTAATATATCTGGTGTAGTATTTGGAAGCTCTCTTATTTCATCATTTAAATAAAAACCAATAGTTCCGATATAAGCAGCCTTTTTATTTAATTCTTTTAACATTTGATATATTAAATAGCAAGTTGTAGTCTTTCCATTAGTACCAGTTACTCCAATTATTTTTAAGTCTTTAAAATTACTTGAGTATTCTTCTTCTAGTTTTTGTTCTATATATTTTTCAGTATCTTTTACCTTTAAATAAGGAACAGTTATATCTAAATCTTTTTCAGATATAATAAAGGTTGCTCCGTTTTCGATAGCTTGATTTATATAATCATGTCCATCAACGGTATATCCTTTAATAGCTACAAAGGTTTTTCCTTTCGTTACAAGTCTTGAGTCTGTTTCATATTTTATCATTTTAATTTTCCTTTCAATTAATATATTATCATAAGTTAGTATTTAATTATATGAAAAAAACTAGAAATTACCTAGTTATAGTTTTCATTTCTTCTTTTTCTTTATCCCAGTTATCAAGCTGTACATTAAAACCAAACTTATTTAACAGCTTTGTGCTTTCTTCGTAATTTGGTCCATAAAAAGTATGAGAAGTTAAATAAATCCAGTTTATTCCCATTTTTAATTCTACATTATCATCAACAGGAACAATATGACCAGAGCAGCCATCCCCATTCATTACTATTTTGTATTTTTCATTTGCGGGAAGTTTTGCTAGTTCTTCCCAGTTTTTAATAAACGTTTTATCACCATTTAATTTTTCAAGACATTTTTCAACTAAAAACTTTTGCAGTTCTATACTTCTTTTAATTAATCTAATCGGTTTATCTAAATGATCTTGTTTAATAGCTTGATGTTCTAAACTACTTATTATTTC
>DUUS01000005.1 GCA_012841465.1 Mollicutes bacterium | reverse complement strand
ATATGAGAGTAACTGAAGCAATAATATTTTTTGAATTTTCAGCTAAGATAAAAGCAAAATTACAAATGATGATTGATGTAGGTCTAGGCTATATTAAATTAGGTCAGTCAGCTCCAACTTTATCAGGTGGAGAAGCAGGAAGAGTGAAGTTAGCAAAAGAACTTCAGAAAAAACCAACTGGTAAAAGTGTGTTTATTTTAGATGAACCAACAACTGGTTTACATACAGATGATGTAAAAAAGTTAATTAACATTTTGCAAAGAATTGTTGATAACGGAGATACAGTAATCGTAATTGAACATAATTTGGATGTTATTAAACAATCAGATTATATAATTGATTTAGGACCAGATGGTGGAGATGCTGGTGGTTATGTTGTTGCTACTGGAACACCAGAAGAACTATCAAAAGTAAAAGAATCTTATACAGGAAATTTCCTTCTTGATAAATTAAAAAGCTCTTAGGGCTTTTTCAATTTAAAAATTGTATCATATTATTAATTGTGGTAAAATTAATTTTAGAAACACATTAAAAGGAGGATATATGTTAATATATACAAATAAAAAAGAGCCTAAATGGACAATCTTAGAACTAAGTTTAAATGTACTGGTAAATGCTATTGTACTGATGATGGCTTCTAATATATTTAAAGGATTTTATGTAGGTGGATTTGGTTATGCTGTTATTACTGCACTGATAATAATGATTTTAAATTATACAGTAAAACCTTTTATTAAATTACTTACAATGCCGCTTACTATCTTTACGCTAGGACTTTCATATCCGCTTATAAATGTCATTATTTTGAAATTTGCAAGTCTTTTAATGGGGAACAACTTTATAGTAAATGGCTGGCTTGCACCATTTTTCATTTCAATATTTATTTCATTTATGACGCTTATTTTAGATGTAATAATTACTAAACAAATAGTTGGGAGCATGAGATGAATCCGGTATTAATTAGTATTGGTAATTTTGATATAAAGTGGTATCCAGTGATTTTGGCAATTGCTTCTTTTATAGGTGTTGGCTTAGTACAAAGAGAAGCACGAAAATTTGGAATTAAAGAAGACTTTGTCTTTAACATGTCTTTTTGGGTAATTATCTTTGGCTTTATTGGAGCTAGACTTTATTATGTGATCTTTAACTGGGATTATTACTCAGAAAACCTTTTTGATATATTTAGAGTTTGGCAGGGTGGACTTGCTATTCATGGTGGGATAATAGCTGGATTTATTACTGCATTTTTCTATGCTAAAAAATATAAGGTTAGATTAATTAGATATCTTGATTTTTTTGCTCCGCCACTTCTTCTTGGTCAAGCAATTGGTAGATGGGGTAACTTTTTTAATAGTGAAGCACATGGTGCAGCAACAACAGCTGAGCATTTGAAAAATTTTTTGATACCTAATTTTGTAATCGAAGGAATGAATATTGATGGAATTTATTACTCACCGATGTTTTACTTTGAATCGATAGCTTGTTTTTTACTATTTATTTTACTAATCTTTATAAGAAGAGGAAAATACCTTAAAGTTGGAACTCTTACTGGTTTTTATTTAATCGGCTATGGAATAATAAGATTCTTTATTGAGATGAGCAGGACCGATGCACTACTATTAGGTGGTTTTAAAATAGCTCAAATTGTTTCCTTTACTATGATTGTTATCGGAATAATTATAATAATGATAAATTATCGAAAAAGTAAATTTGAAGATTTATATAATGATAAAAACAACATAGAAGATGTCAAATTTTAACTAAGTAATTGATAAAGAGATAAAAATAGATTATACTATTAATAGCAAGGTATGATGATATGAAAAAAGAGAATAGTATTTTTACTAAACTAGTAAAAAACAAAAGAATTTTATTTTTAACCATAATAGTTTTAATAGCGGTTTTTGCTATGATTATAAACTATGCTTATGCATCTTTTATAAGCGGAAACACTGATGAATTATTAAATACTCAAGTATCAGAGTTAAAATATGCTTATGCGATTAATGAAAAAGCAGATTCAATTTTATACTTAAGACCTAATGAAGAAAAAGCATTTGATTTAATAATTAAATCACTTGAAGAAATAGACACTAAATATGAAATTATTTATGAAAAATGTACTGATCGAATATGTAATAGATTTGAGGAAACTAAAGAAAATATTGAAGTATATAAAAGTACTTTATCTGAAAATGAAGTAAGTGGTGTAATAAGTGCTGAAGGAGTTAAAAGAATAAGACTTATCGCGATTAATAATTCAAATGAAGAGGCTTATCTTAAATTTAAAATTAACCCTGGATTTGTTCACAACACTTTAACTTTAAAAAAAGATATAACTTCTGAATATGAAGATGACTTTTTACTAACAAGTATTATATTAAATAGTGGTGGATATGAACAAATAAAAGAACCAGAAATAAATATTTATAATGAAATATCGACTGAATCAGAAAATAACTTATATAAAACAAATGATGATATGGGAATATCTTATTATTTTAGAGGTGCAAATGAACATTTAAATAATAACTTAATTTTAGATAATCATTATTTTAAAATAGTAAGAATCAATGGTGATGAATCAATAAGATTAATTTACAATGGTACTTGCACATCAGAAGATTGCCTAGAAATATCAAATGAAATAACTTCACCATTTAATTTATATAATGAAAATGGATACTTAGTTGATCATGAAGAAGAGACTAAAAATAGTCTTGCTAAAGATGTTTTAGAAACTTGGTATGAAGAAAATATAATTAGTGCTGATTTTGAAAATTTAATTTATGATACAGACTTTTGCAATGATAATGAATATACAGAAGATGAAACAATTATCTTCAATTCATATACACGATTAAAAACAAATAAAACTCCAACTTTAAAATGTAGTAGTCCTCTTAATGTTAAAAATGAAAATCTTAAATACCCAGTCGGACTATTAACATCCGATGAAGCATCATTTGCGGGACTTAAATATAATACAGACAGCGTAAGTAATTATTTAAATGCTTCATATAATTGGTGGACAATGACTCCTTATAGTTATGAAAATGAAACATATAAAATGTTTTATGTAAATCAAAATGGTTCATTAATAGATATTCAGACAGATTTTGTAAATTATCTAAGACCAGTTATAAATTTAAAGCCTGGCACTAAAGTATCAGGAACAGGTACTTTACTTGATCCTTATCATGTAAATAACTAGTGTAAGAAATTACACTTTTTTCTAACTAAAATTTAATATTTGTTATTTTACATTTAATTAAAGCTATGTTATATTTTCTTTGGGTGTTAAAATGGAAAATTTAGTCTTAGCATATCTTGGTGATGCTGCATATGAACTTTATATTAGAGAATATTTAATAAACAAAGGAATAACAAATGTAAACAAACTTCAAAAAATGAGCATTAAATATGTAAGTGCAAGTAGTCAAAGAAGAATTTTTGAAAAGCTATATGATATATTTACTGAAGAAGAAATTCTTATTTATAAAAGAGGAAGAAATTCTAAAGGACATAAAAGTAAAAATACTGATATTGTAACTTATAAAATAGCAACAGGCTTTGAATGTTTGCTTGGATATTTATATATAAATGATAAAGAAAGATTTAACTATGTAATGTTAAAAGTAGTAGGTGACCTATGAGAGTAAGCGGGAAAAACGTTTTAAAAGAAACAAGTAAAGATAAGATTAAAAAATTATATATATCTAAAAATTTAAGAGACGATAAAATATTTAAATATATAAAAGATAATAAATTAAAATATATATTAACTGATGAAAAAATAATGAATAATATGGCAAGTAATCACCAAGGAATAATTATTGATATTCATGACTACAAATATGGCACCACTCAAGATATAAATGATAACTTTGTATTAATGCTTGATCACTTAGAAGATCCCCATAACTTTGGAGCAATAATCAGAACCGCAGAAGCAAGAGGAATTAAAAATATTATTATCCCTAAAGATAGAAGTGTAAGTGTAAATGAAACAGTTATGAAAGTAAGTAGTGGAGCACTAAATCATGTCAATATAATTATGGTAAATAATCTTGCTCAAACAATTGATAAATTAAAAGAATTAGGTTTTTTTATCTATGCTGCTGATATGGATGGAGAAGATTATAAAAAAATATCTTACAGTGATAAAGTTTGTTTAATTATCGGAAGTGAAGGTTTTGGTTTAAGTAAACTTGTTAAACAAAAGTCAGATGTTATTGTTAAAATACCAATGAATGGAAAAGTAAATAGTTTAAATGCATCAGTAGCAACTGGAATATTATTATTCGGAATTGGAGATTAAATGGAATATAATGATATTGAATTAGTTCATATGGTAAATGAAAATAATGAAGAAGCTAAAGATATACTATATGAAAAGTATAATTATATTATTGATATTTTAATGACTAAATATAAAAACATATTTTATGTTCTTGGAATGGACTTTACTGAAGTAAGGCAGGAAGCGATGCTTGCTTTTACCGATGCTTTAGTTAAGTACTCAAGTGAAAAAAATGCATCACTGCCAACATTTTTGACACTTGTAATTGAAAGAAAGATCCAAAATAGTATTAGAAAAGCCGATACAATAAAAAATAAAAAGAGACTAGCAAATTATAGCTTAGACTATGAATATGAATCATTTAATAAGCCACTTAAAGATATTATTAGTGATCCTAATTCAGATCCTTTTATAGAAGTTCAGTCAAAAGAAGCATATAATGAATTAGTGGAGAAAATAAAAAATATTCTCTCTCCTTTAGAATATGAGGTCTATGAATTATTAATAAATGGGTTTAATTATATCGATATTGCGAGTAAATTAAACAAAAAGCCTAAACAAATAGATAATACTATTCAAAGGATTAGGGGTAAAATCAAAGAATTGTTGTAAAAACGTCTTGTACTTAGTTAAATGATGTGTTATATTATTTCTAAGCACGAGGGTGTTTTTATTTTGATAAAAAAAGAGGTGAACTATGAAAAAGAAAGGAACCGAAAAAAAGGAAGCTAAGACTAAAAAAACTAAACCAGCGAAAACCACCGAAAAAAGTTTTATTGCAGAAGTCAAAGATGAAATGAAAAAGGTAAGATGGTCAAGTAAAAGTGAAATGGCAAAATATAGTATTGCAACTATAATATTTATTATAATATTTGGACTATATTTCTTTGGGTTTGACCTAATCTTTGCTTGGTTTAAGGAGTTGGTTGGCTAATGGAAAAACTATGGTATGTAGTTAACACTTATAGTGGACATGAAAATAGGGTAAAAGAAAAGCTGGAAATGCGCGCAGAATCAATGGGATTTCAAGACTGTATTTTTAGAATTATTGTACCTGAAGAAACTGTTAAAGAAACAATGAAAGATGGAAGCGTTAAAGAAAAACAGAAAAAGATGTTTCCGGGTTATATCTTAGTAGAAATGATAATGACTGACGAAGCTTGGTATATTGTCAGAAACACTCCAGGAGTAACAGGCTTTATTGGCTCAAGTGGTAAGGGTGCAAAGCCAACACCACTACTACCTCAAGAAATTGATAAAATTTTAGCAACTATGGGTATGACTAGAATGGATGTAGATGAAGATCTAGCAGTAGGAACAAAAGTAACTATTGTTGATGGTCCATTCAAAGGAATGCTTGGTGAAATCAATAACCTTGATCTTGAAAATAGCACTTTAACAGTACTAATAGACCTATTTGGTCAAGAAACTCCTGTAGAAGTTGAATTATTTCAAGTTAGTAAAGTGTAAATCCTTGTAAAACTATAATTGATGTGGTAATATTTTAACTGCAGTTATATATTTATATATAGATTGCATAAGTGGAAGGGAAATGCGGATATGCCCATACCACTAAGCGAAAATTATTTGAAAGGAAGTGTTTTTCGTGGCAAAAGAAGTCGTAAAGAAAATAAAATTACAAATTGAAGCTGGTAAAGCTACACCTGCTCCACCAGTTGGAACAGTTTTAGGACCTGCAGGAATTAACCTGCAAGAGTTTTGTACAAAATTTAACGAAGTTACGAGAGATAAAATGGGAGATGTTCTTCCAGTTGAAATCTCTTTATATGAAGATCGTAGTTTTGATTTTGTAGTTAAAACTCCACCAGCATCGTTTTTAATCAAAAAAGCAGCTAAGGTAAATAAAGCTAGTTCACAAGGTGCAAACGAATTAGTTGCTGTTATAACCGAAGATGATGTTAGACAAATTGCTGAAACTAAAATGCCAGATTTAAATGCATATGATTTAGAAGAAGCAATGAACATTATTATTGGTAGTGCTCGTAATATGGGAATCGCTGTTAAAGGAATTAACGAAGATGAACTTATTAAACAAGCAGAAGCAGCAGCTGTTGCAGCAAAAGAACAAGCTAGACGTGAAGCTGAACTTGAAAAACTTGAAACTCAAGCTGCCGAAGCAGCAGCAGAAGCTGAAGCTGATGAGACAGATGAAGAAACGGATGAAACTGTCGAAGAAGAAGAAACTGAAGAAACAGAATCAGAAGAATAAATTAAATATCTATCCGCTAATAAACCACGATTGGAGGGAAAACTATGAAAAAAGGAAAAAAATATGTGGAAGCTTCTAAAAAAGTAGATAAGGAAAAAAACTACGAAATAAAAGAAGCGATTAAATTAATAAAAGAAACAAGTATTACAAAATTTGATAGTACCGTTGAAGTTGCATTTAAATTAAATGTTGATACTAAAAAATCAGATCAGCAAATAAGAGGTTCAATCGTACTTCCTCATGGTACAGGTAAAACTAAAAAAACTTTAGTTTTAGCAAAAGCAGCTGCTGCTGAAAATGCAAAAAAAGCAGGAGCCGACTATGTTGGAGATACTGATTTAATTGAAAAAATTCAAAAAGAATCTTGGTTTGATTATGATGTTATCATCGCAACTCCAGAAATGATGCCAGAGCTTGGTAAGATTGGTATGATTCTTGGACCAAAAGGTTTAATGCCTAATCCAAAATCAGGAACAGTAACTGATAATCCAGCTAAGGTAATTGAAGATATTCAAAAAGGAATGATCGAATATAGAACCGATACCTTCGGAAATATTCATTCAGTAATTGGCAAGGTTTCTTTTGATAATAAAAAATTAGAAGAAAACCTAACATATTTTATTGACACTATTATAAAATCTAGACCAAATGCACTAAAAGGAATATTTATTAAAAATGTTACTATTAGTTCTACAATGGGTCCAGGAATTAAAATAAATTTAAATTCCTTTGACATTTAATTAATAGAGTTATATAATAAATTAGAAATAAAAGAACTTTTTACCGAAGACAGTAGGAAACATTAGTTTTAAACACCTACCGAGGGAAATGATTACTATAATAAGTAAACTTTCCTTGTGGAAAGTTTTTTTAAAAGATAAAGGAGGACTTTAGTGGCAAGTTTAAAAAATCTCGAAATTAAAAAAGAGACAGTAAATGAAATTAAAAAGTATTTAGAAGAATCTGAAGCAGTTATATTATTTACTTATCATGGATTAACCGTAGGGGATTTAGCTAAGTTAAGAAGAGACTTAAGAGAAACAAACTCAGAAGTAAAAGTATATAAAAATACTTTAGTAAAATTAGCTTTAGCCGATAGAGATTTAAATCTAGATGAGTACTTAACTGGACCAAATGCTATCCTATTTGGAAAAGATTTGCTTGGTTCAATTAAAACATTTGATAGTTTCGCTAAAGAAAAGAAGAATATTGAAGTTAAAGCAGGGATTATTAAAGGTGATATAACTTCACTTGAAACAATCAAAGAGTATGCTAGTATTCCATCTACGGAAGGACTACTTACTATGCTTGCAGGTGGTATGATAGAGCACGTTAAAAATTTATCAATCGGACTTAATTTATATGCCGAAAAATTAGAAGAAGAAAAATAAGAAAGGAAAGATAAAAATGGCAAAATTTACAAAAGATGAGTTCATAAATGGACTAAAAGAAATGACTATTCTTGAAGTAAAAGAATTAGTTGACGCAATGAAAGAGGAATTTGGAGTAGATCCAAGTGCAGTAGCAGTAGCAGCAGCACCTCAAGGTGGAGCAGCTGAAGAAGAATCAAGTACAAAAACTGTTGTACTTAAAGATGCTGGAGCAGCTAAAATTGGAGTAATTAAAATCATTAGAGAAATTACTGGTCTAGGTTTAGTCGACGCTAAGGGAATTGCTGACAATGGCGGAAATATTAAAGAAAATATTCCACTAGATGAAGCAAATGAAATTAAAGCTAAACTAGAAGAAGCTGGTGCTACAGTAGAACTTGCGTAAAAGAGTCAAATTATTGACTTTTTTTAATGAAATTATTTGCAAAAATAGATAAGCTTTTATATAATAAATATGCGAGGGAAAATGAAAAAATTAAATAACAAAGGCTTCGGCTTTGGTATGATGCTTTTTTTAATGTGTGTAATGATTCTATTTTTTGGAATAGCAGTATACTACATTATAAAAATTTATAATAATAGTAAATTTTTATACCTTTTAGGTGGTTATATATTATGAAAAGAACAATGATTGTCTGGAGTCTTTTAATGGTTATATTAATAGGTGGTTTAACCTACATAGGATTTAATTTAACAAGTAAAAATAAAGATTTTTATGTCAAAGAAAACTTAATAAAGGAAGCAGCAATAGAATATTTTAATCACTATCCCGATAAATTACCACCAAAAGAAGCAATTGTAAAAAAAGAAACCTTGGAAAAAGAAGGTTTCTTAGATGAAACAAATCTTAATTGTGAAGGCTTTGTTAGAGTAGTAAAAAATATATTTAACTATGATTATACTGGGTTTATAAAATGTATAAATTATGAAACAAAAAATTATGATAAAATTTTAGGAGAAAACATATGAAAAAAATATTATTATTAATAATAAGTATATTAATAATTAGTGGATGCACTAAAATCGAAGAAAACGAATTTCAAAAAATCTATGATACTAAAATAGATTATGTTAAAGAATTAAATTATCAAGAACTTTTAGAATTTACCGAAACTAAAACCGGAATAATATTTATAGGAGATGAGAATGATGAATCACAAAAGCTGGCAGATCGTTTTTGTGATGTACTTTGTGAATGTGATGTAGATATCGCATATTTTATTAAAGAAGAAAATTTAAATAAGGAAGAATTCTTAAGTAAGATTGAAGCTGAAGAATTAAAATTCCCAGCAATACTAGCATTTAAACTAGGTGATTTAATTAAATATTATGATGAAAATATTGAAACTGAAGATATTAATAATTACATAGATAGTATGTTTCATGAAGTTTATCCAGTAGTATGTGACGAAGTTTGTTAAAAATTGTATAATTTATGATTGACACGCATATAATAAGATGTTATATTAATAGTGCGTTTATTTTGAGTTCTATGCAAATAGGACTTAATTTTAAAAAGTAAACTACACACCCGGAAGTGTGCATAGGAAGGAAGAAGAGAATGCCTACAATTAATCAACTGATTAAAAAGAAAAGAAAAGCAAAAACAAAAAAGAAACAAAGTCCAGTTTTAAATATTGGATTTAACAGCTTAGAGAGAAAAACCACAAATACTAACCATCCTCAAATGAGAGGGGTTTGTACTCGTGTTGGTACTAAAACACCTAAGAAGCCTAACTCAGCACTAAGAAAATATGCTCGTGTTAGATTATCTAATGGTCGTGAAGTAGATGCTTATATACCAGGTGAAGGACACAACTTACAAGAACACAGCGTAGTATTAATTCGTGGTGGTCGTGCTAAGGACTTAATCGGAGTTCGTTATCATATTATAAGAGGAACTCTTGATACTCAAGGAGTTCAAGACCGCAAACAAGGTAGAAGCAAATACGGCACCAAAAAAGAAAAAAAATAATTTAAGGAGGAAAAACGATGCGTAAAAGACGTGCAGAGAAAAGAGATGTTCTTCCAGACCCAATATATAATTCAAAAGTTGTTACTAAATTAATAAATGCAATTATGAAAGATGGAAGAAAAGGAAATGCAGAAAAAATTCTTTATGAAGCCTTTGATATAATTAAAGCAGAGACAAATAAAGATCCAATGGAAGTATTTAATACTGCTATTGAAAATATTAAGCCAGCACTAGAAGTTAAATCTCGTCGTGTTGGTGGCTCTAATATTCAAGTTCCAGTTGAAGTTAGAGAAACAAGAAGTCAAACATTAGGACTTCGCTGGCTAGTAAACTATGCCAGATTAAGACCTGGAAAAGGAATGGCTAATAATTTAGCTCAAGAAATAATGGATGCAGCAAATGGAGTGGGTGGAGCCGCTAAAAAGCGTGAAGATACCCATAAAATGGCGGAGGCTAATAAAGCATTTGCACATTATAGATGGTAGGAGGAATAAAAAATGGCAAGAGAATATAGTCTGGAAAACACTCGAAATGTAGGTATAATGGCACATATCGATGCTGGAAAGACTACAACTACAGAAAGAATTTTATTCCACACCGGAAAAGTTCATAAAATAGGTGAGACCCATGATGGTGAATCAGTTATGGACTGGATGGACCAAGAAAAAGAACGTGGAATTACTATTACTTCAGCTGCTACAACAGCATTCTGGAAAGGTCATCGATTAAATATCATTGATACCCCAGGACACGTTGACTTTACAGTTGAAGTATCAAGATCTCTTAGAGTTTTGGATGGAGCAGTAACACTGCTAGACTCACAGTCAGGTCCAGAACCACAAACTGAAACAGTTTGGAGACAAGCAGATGAATTTAAGGTTCCAAGAATTATTTTTTGTAATAAGATGGACAAAATGGGAGCAGACTTTGCATTTAGTTTAAAAGCAATCAAAGATCGCTTTGGAGTAAACTCAGAAGCTCTTCAATGGCCAATTGGAGCAGAAGATAATTTTAAAGGAATAATTGATTTAATAACATTAAAAGCTCATATGTATGATGGTAAAGAAGAGGAAGAAGCTGAAATAGTAGATATTCCAGCTGAATTTCAAGAAGAAGTTCAAAACCGTAGAACAATGATGCTTGAAGCAATTGCTGAATTTGATGATGAACTAATGGAAAAATACCTTGAAGGTGAAGAAATTAGTGAAGAGTTAATAAGAAAAGCAATCAGAACAGGAGTTCTAAAAGCAGAATTTTTCCCAGTACTATGTGGAACAGCATTCCATAACATGGGAGTTAAATTACTACTTGATGCAATTGTTGATTACTTACCTGCACCAACAGATGTTGAAGCAATAAACGGAGAAGACTTAAAAGGAGAGCCAATTACAAGAGAACCATCAGACTCAGCACCATTTAGTGCTCTTGCATTTAAAGTTGCAACTGATCCCTTTGTAGGAAAATTAACATTCTTTAGAGTTTACTCGGGAACCCTTGAAAGTGGTTCGTATGTACTTAATGCAACTAAGAATGATAAAGAAAGAATCGGAAGAATTCTTCAAATGCATGCTAATGACCGTTCTGAAATAAAAAAAGTATTTGCAGGAGATATTGCTGCGGCAGTAGGTCTTAAAAATACTGGTACAGGAGATACTCTATGTGATGAGAAAAATGCTTGTATATTAGAATCAATGATTTTCCCGGAACCGGTTATCGAACTTGCTATTGAACCAAAATCAAAAGCAGATCAAGATAAACTAAGTACGGCACTACAAAAGTTATCTGAAGAAGACCCAACCTTTAGAGCAGCAACAAACCATGAAACTGGTCAAACTGTAATAAGTGGTATGGGAGAACTTCACTTAGAAGTTTTAGTAGACCGTATGAAAAGAGAATTTAGTGTTGAAGCTAATATTGGTAAACCACAAGTTGCTTACCGTGAAACTCTAACGGCGTTTGGAGACTGTGAAGGAAAATACATTAAACAATCTGGTGGACGTGGACAATATGGACATGTTAAAATCAAATTTGAACCAAATCCTGGTAAAGGATATGAGTTTGTAGATCAGGTTGTTGGTGGAACAGTTCCTAGAGAATATATTCCAGTAACTGACAAAGGACTTCAAGAAGCTATGGCTGGTGGAATCCTTGCAGGTTATCCAATGGTTGATGTTAAAGCAACCTTATATGATGGTTCATATCACGATGTTGACTCATCTGAGATGGCGTTTAAAATTGCTGCTAGCATGGCACTTAGAGATGCTGGTAAAAAGTGTAAACCAGTTCTACTTGAACCAATCATGAAAGTTGATATAGTTACCCCTGAAGAATACATGGGTAATGTAATGGGAGATATTACGAGCAGACGTGGAAAACCAATCGGACAAGAAACACGTGGTAATGCTTTATTAATCAAAGCAATGATGCCACTGTCTGAAATGTTCGGACTGGCTACAACGCTAAGAAGTAATACTCAAGGTAGAGGAACCTTTACCCCAACCTTCGATCACTATGAAGAAGTGCCTAAAAACATAGCCGAAGGAATTATAAGTAAACAAGGCACATCAGAATAAATAATACTTGATATTTAATCAAGAATTAGATAAAATATTGCTAGTAAAGAAAATAGGAGGAATTTATAATGGCAAGAGAAAAATTTGAACGTAATAAGCCCCATGTTAATATAGGTACTATTGGTCATGTTGACCACGGTAAAACTACTTTAACTGCAGCTATTACAAAACAATTTGGTGATTTTATTGATTATGCAGATATTGATAATGCACCAGAAGAAAGAGAAAGAGGTATTACAATTAGTACTTCTCACGTTGAGTATGAGACTGAAAGTCGTCACTATGCTCACGTAGACTGTCCAGGTCACGCCGATTATGTTAAAAACATGATTACTGGTGCTGCACAAATGGACGGAGCTATTCTAGTAGTTAGTGCATCAGATGGCCCAATGCCACAAACAAGAGAACATATCTTACTTGCTCGTCAAGTTGGTGTTCCAAAAATAATTGTGTTCATGAACAAATGTGACCAAGTTGATGATGAAGAATTACTAGATTTAGTAGAAATGGAAATCAGAGAACTTCTTGGAGAATATGATTTTGATGCAGACTGCCCTATAATTAGAGGTTCAGCATTAAAAGCACTAGAAGGCGATGAAAATTATCAAAAAGCTATTACTGAATTAATGGCTGCTGTTGATGAGTATATCGAAACTCCAGTTAGAGATACTGAAAAACCATTCTTAATGAGTGTTGAAGATGTGTTTACAATCTCAGGTCGTGGTACTGTTTGTACAGGACGTGTAGAGCGTGGACAAGTTAAACTAAACGATGAAGTTGAAATTGTTGGTTTAAGAGATACTAAAAAAACAGTTGTAACTGGAATCGAAATGTTCAGAAAATCATTAGATTATGCTGAAGCTGGAGATAATGCAGGAATATTACTACGTGGAATTGATCGTGAAGATATCGAACGTGGTCAAGTACTTGCTGCACCAGGAACAGTTAAACCTTATAAAAAATTCAAGGCTACTGTTTATGTATTAAGCAAAGAAGAAGGCGGACGTCATACTCCATTCTTCTCAAATTACAGACCTCAGTTCTTTTTCAGAACTACTGACGTTACTGGAGTAATCGAACTTCCTCAAGGAGTTGAAATGGTTATGCCTGGTGACAACGTAGATATGACAGTTGAATTAATTTCATCTGTAGCTCTTGAAGCTGGTACTAAATTCTCAATTCGTGAGGGTGGACGTACAGTTGGAGCAGGAACTGTTGCTGAAATTATCGAATAATAAACTTAAGGAAAAATCCTTAAGTTTTTTTATTTATTATGTAAAGGAAAATATTATCATCTTTACCTATATTAAATTTAGTAGTATCATTAATACAGGAGTAGAAGTAATTTGAAAAACAAAACAAATATTTTATCAATTATTAATAAAAAGAATCGGATATTAAAAATATTGTTTTTTGTTATCGCAACATTTATAGTTGCTCTTAATTATAATTTAATACTAACACCAAATAAATTTGTTGTTGGAGGAATGAGTGGACTTGCTATTATTGTAAATGAACTAACTGGTTTAAGTAGAGTTACTTTTTTAAATCTTGCTACAGTAGTTTTGTTTATACTAAGTATAACTCTTCTAGATAAAAAAGTTGCATTTAAATCTCTGTTTGGTTCTCTTACCTTTAACTTTATGGTAAGTATAACAACTCCTCTAATAAAAGTCATTACTATTAATTTTGAAAGTACTTTTTTACTTCTTTTATCATCAGCGGTATTAATGGGAGTTGGTACTGGTATAATTTACCGAAGTACTTATAATACTGGTGGAAGTGATGTAATTATAACTATTTTAAATAAATATTTAAAAATAACTATGGGAAAAGCATCAACAATAGTTAATATAATAATTATAGGCTCGGGATTTTTAATCTTTGGACCAACAAATACTTTGTATGCTGCATTTATTTTACTTATCAGTAATTATATTACTGACCGCATATTACTTGGAATAAAAGACTCTAAAATGGTTTATATAAAATCAGATAAAGCGAGTGATATATCCAATTATTTAATGAAGAAATTTTCAGTTGGCGTAACTGAAATGACTAGTAGAGGTGGTTTTTTTTCAAAGAAGGCTCCCATACTTTTGGTAATCGTTCCTGCTAGAAAGTATTATCCTTTTAGACATATTATTACTAACATAGATAACAAAGCATTTGTTTTAACTATAGATTGCTATGGAGCAACCGGGGGTTATAAAAAATCATTATTACCATTTTAAAAAGGAGGACAACATGAAAAAACCAATTATCGGAGTAGTTCCTACTTTAACTTATAAAAAAGGACCAAGTATATTTGATGATCAATTTAAATTTGTTAACTCTTATACTAAAAAATTACAAGAAAGTGGAGCAACTCCTATCGGGCTCTTAATGCCAGATGGAAATTTGGATCCTGAAATACTTGATATGTGTGATGGCTTTTTAATACCTGGAGGAAATCAAGTAAGGTTATACATATATCAGATACTTTATTACTCAATTAAAAATGATGTACCAATACTTGGAATTTGCCTAGGGGCACAAGCTATGTCAATCTTTAGTGCACTTTTAGATAAACTTTCTAAAGAAGAAATTTTAACATATGAAATAATAAAAGAGCATTACGATGAACTTAAAAAACAAAATGAAGGTACAGTACTTAGAAAACTTCCATCTGGACATATGCATTATACTCCAAATATTACTAGAGATAACATAGATGATTCTAGACATGATATTAGAATTCATAAGGGCACACTGCTTTATGATATTATAGGAAAAGGAAATATGAGTGTTGCAAGTTTTCATGGCTTTGATTTTAAATTTCTTCACAGTGGTTTTATCGCATCAGCTGATGCAAGTGATGGTGTAAAAGAAGCAATTGAATTTAATGATCCAAGTAAGTTTATACTTGGAGTACATTTTCATGCTGAACTTGAAAAAGATAATAAACTTTTTGATCGATTAATATATGAATCTAAAAAAAGAAAAAGATAATAAAAAAACTAGAGTCAACTTAACATTGTGGCTCTTTTTAAATATCTTTTTATATGCTATACTTACTAAGTAAGGCGTGGTGCAAATGACTAAACTTGAAGTGTTTAATTTAGAAGAAGAAAAACTTGAAACATTAAAAGTAGATTATGCTGATAATGTTGAAGTTTTAGATATGGAAGAAGAATTTGATGACATAAGTATCATTAAAAATTATGCTGATAACTTAACAAGCAAAACTTATATAACCGATCCAGCAATCGGAAGAGCTGATGAAATAAATCAAATGATACTCGCATTAATATCACCTGAAAAAGGTGCACTTTTAGTTGGTAAACCAGGAATTGGTAAAACCGCTATAGT
>DUUS01000040.1 GCA_012841465.1 Mollicutes bacterium | reverse complement strand
TATAACGTAATTATTATAACAAAGTGCACTCTATTGTCAAGTTATTGTTCCATAATACATATTATAGTAGTGTATTAAGAAATTAATACATAGGAAACTCGTAGTGCTACGGTTTCCTTTTATTATTTAAATAAATTGACACAAACGTGTCAATTTTTTATAGTAAAATGTGGTTTTAACTCTCAAATATAGATTTATAGGCAATAATTTGTTATAATTTATATATAGAATATTATGTCGAAAAGGAGGAATAAATGATGAGTATAACAAAAAGATTTTTAAATAGTTTATTAATTATGGGAATTTTATTTTATAATTTTAGTTCACCTATAAAAATTCAAGCTGCCTCTGTTTCATTAAACAATTGTAAAAATACTCATTATAAAGTTGCTTCTGGAACCAAAGATATTGCTTGTTATACAACTTATAACGAGGCGTTAAATAGCATGAATAATTATCCTTCAAAATTAGGGGATGTTGCTTATATTATTTATATGGATAAAATTATTAATGCCAAATATGCCATTGTTAAATTAGATACAAAATCAGTAACAGAGAACATTAATATTTATAATACTGAATATGGAACTGGTTATGTTAATGGATTTTATGGAGTTGATGCGGCTTTTTTAGGTTATGATTCTAGCAAAAAAAGAATTAAAATTAAAATTTCTGGAGTTGTTGGTTACATAAATGAATCGGACGGAGAAATTGTTCCCCTTAATTCGAGTAATAGTTCCTTTAAAATAATAACTGAAGAATTACGTTTTAGAAACAGTATTTCTTTAGCTAATAATACTATAATTATAGATGGTATGCCCTTAAATAGTGTTGTTGAAATATTAAATCCAATACCAACTTTAAAATATGGTTATGAATGGTATAAAGTTAAATATGAAAATATTATTGGTTATATTGCTAATAATCCAAAAGAACCATACTTGGAACTAGTTTCTGAAAAATCATTGTTGGATACTTATTATTATAAAAAGAATGGAAACTTGTACCATCAATTTGTCTATAATTCTAGTGGTCGAAAAATTCAAAATTTATATTTAGGACCAGCTCCAAGTTTTTTGAAAGACAATGTGAATTATTATAGTTTTGATGGAATATATTTTTATACAAGTATTGTTAATATGCTCGATGATTACAAAACAGGAAGCAATTCTAAAGCTTATAACAAATCACCTTATTATAATTATTATTTATATTTACCGTATAGAACGTATTCTAGTGTAACTGCCAATAATTTAAATGACTTTATTAAATCGTTAAATTACACCACAAAAATTAATCGTCATGCCTATTACGAATTCCAACTAACAGAAAATGTTGCTGTTCCAGGTATTGAGGAATGCGATGCTATTTCAAATAAAACATCGAAAAGAGAGTGTATAAACAATAAAAGAATAGCCACTGGTAAAGAAGGTAAATGGGTTGATGTTACTGTAGGTGAAAACTTTATTGCAAATGGCTCAATGCTTTATAACGAAGGAGCGGCTTTTGTTAATTCACAAACAAAGTATGGGACAAACGCTTTATTAACTTTTAGTATTGCTATAAATGAAAGTGCTTATGGTCGGAGTCATTTAGCTGTTACCAGATATAATATATTTGGGCATAAAGCTTATGATAGTAATCCTTCAGCTGCCACTGAATATGACAGTATAAACACTGCTATAATGTATCATGCTGATCGTTATGCTTCTGAAAATTACTCTAATCCGGCAACAGGTTTATATAATGGTTCTCATCTTGGTAACAAAGGTAGCGGTATGAATGTTAAATATGCCTCTGACCCATATTGGGGGGAAAAGGCTGCAGCTAATTATGCTTCAGTGGTCAGTAAATTAGACATTGATGAATTTCAAAAGGTTACTATTGGAATTAAGCAAATTAAAAATGCTGTTAAAGTTAGGTATGAACCAAAAACTGCTAGTAAAGAATTATATGAGATAAAAAGCATTTCTAATGTTCCAGTTGTGGTTTTAGATAAAGTTACTGGTCAATCATTAGATGGAAATAATATTTGGTATAAAATTCAAACTGATCCTAGTTTGAAGGCCAATGGTGATTATTTTAACCCTGGTCCTTATTATCCAGGGGGGGGAGAGTATAATAAAAATCATAGTATTGGTTATGTTCATTCATCTTTAATCTATTTAGCAACAAATATTTCAGATGTACGAACAATGCCAGATGTTGATTTTTTATCAATGTTACAATTATCAAAAACCGGTAATTATGTCAGGGGTTATAATATTGAAACGAAAATTTCTGGTGTTAAAAATAAAGTGGCTGGTAAAGCTGAAATAACTGTCAGAGATAACAATAATAACATAAAAACTGATGCTAGTTTAATTGCTACAGGCGATACTATTGAAGTAACTAATAGTGAAGGTAGTAATTCTTATACTTTTGTTATGTATGGGGATTTAAATGGTGATGGTAAAGTAAGTTCGGCTGATTTATTAAGAATGAGGCAACATTTATTAGGTCTTAAAAAATTAAAAGGTGTTTATTTAGAAAGTGCTGAATTAACAGATGATGCTAAGGTAAGTTCGGCTGATCTATTAAGAATGAGGCAACATTTATTAGGCATTAAAAAGATTAGACAATAGGAGGATTTATGAAAAAATTATCAAAAATCATAATTGCTATTATATTATTTTTTTCTTTAAAAATTAGTATTAAAGCAGCACCATCTGCTTCGTTAACGGTAAGTAGAACAACTATAACTAATGGTGAAAGTGTCACTGCTTACATAAATTTAAGAAATGCGGCCGCTTGGGAGGTTACGATTACTGGTACTGGAAATACCAAAGGTTGTAGTCAAATTTTTGCTGATGCAACTACCTCGGCTAAAAATAGCAATAAAACCTTATCCATTACTTGTCGATCAACTGATGTTGGTATAATAAATTTTTCATTATCGGGAAACGTAACAGATGAAAAGGATTCGGAAGTAAATGTTCGTGATAATATAGTTGTTTCAGTTGTTAAACCAGCCCCAGTTGCGCCTAAGTCAACCAACAATTACTTAAAATCATTATCTATAGAAGGGGCTAGTTTAACGCCTAAGTTTAATAAAAGCACTTTAGAGTATAGTGTAGAATTAGAACCTAAAACTGAGAAAATTAAAATTAGTGCTCAGCTTGAAGATTCAAAGTCTTCATTAAAAGGTACTGGTACTATAACAGTAAGTGAAG
>DUUS01000039.1 GCA_012841465.1 Mollicutes bacterium | reverse complement strand
TTGATGAAAAAATTAAAGAAGAAAGAATAAATGAATCAACAAAAAGAATTTTAGATGTCAAAGTAGACCGTGGTATTATAAAATAATTTGCGTATACTTTAATTAGGTGATAATTAATGTGTACCGCACTCTCAATACAAACCAAAAATAAAGAAGTGTTTTTAGGAAGAACCCTTGATTTTTCCTTTGAACTTGATCCTAGTATTTATGTAACTCCTAGAGATTATAAATGGCTAAATAAAATAAATAACGAGGAGATTATTAATAAATATAAGTTTATAGCAATTGGTGAAGAAACGCCAAAAATAATATTTACCGATGGTGTAAATGAAAGCGGACTTGGAGTAGCCGCACTTTATTTTCAAGGAGAAGCTCATTACCAAAAGGAACTATCAGGTAATAAAGTGCCAGTAGGTTCGATTGATTTTATAGCATATCTTCTTGGAAACTACTCATCAACTTCCGATGTTTTATTAAGTATAAACAAACTAGAAATTATTGGAATAGAAGATGAGGTTACAAATACAATTGCACCACTACACTGGTTTGTTGTTGATAAAACAGGTACTGGAGTTGTAATCGAGCCAACAAAAAAAGGATTAGAAGTTACTTATAATCCTATAAATGTCTTAGCTAATGCTCCTGATTTTAAATGGCATTTAACTAATTTAAGAAATTATTTAAATTTATCTCCAAAGCAAAAGTCAGAAGCAATATGGGAAGGTGTAATGTTAAAACCATTTGGACAAGGCAGTGGTACATATTCCTTACCTGGTGACTATACATCACCATCAAGATTTGTAAGAGCAGCATATCTAAAAAGTTTTACTCAATTAGAAGATGAGTCTATAGTCAATACTTGTTTTAATATATTAAAATCCGTTAGTATTCCAAAGGGTGTAGTTATAACTGATCGAAATACCTCTGATTACACTCAGTATACAGCCTTTATTAATTTAAATGAGGCAGCTTATTATTTTAATACTTATAATAACGGAGATATTATAAAAGCAAGTATTAATGATGCTGATTCTTTAGAAATAAAATCACTTGGAAAATTAAAACAAAAACCTAATTTTCCATTACTTAAAAATTATAAATAAAAATAGAAAGAGAAGTAGTAATGATAGTAGTAGAAAACAAAACCGAAAATGAATTAAAATATTTAATAAATGAAAATATATCTTTAGTACATCTTATTGATATATTCTCTAGAAAGGGATACAGAATTCAATCAATTTCTGAAGTACATAATAATGATAATTACTATGATACAAAAGATTTAAATTTATATGAAAATCAATGTTCTTTAAGAATAAGAGAAAAAAATGCTGGAAACAAAACAACTTAC
Organism: Mollicutes bacterium; assembly: GCA_012841465.1. GTDB lineage: Bacteria > Bacillota_I > Bacilli_A > RF39 > UBA660 > DUUS01. The sequence goes on along the minus strand of DUUS01000039.1, from coordinate 12,235 downwards.
CTAGGAACATATAAATCACCATACAATAATGACGATATATATTCATCTAGAAAAGAAATAGAAAAACCACTTGAAGGTGGATCATTTGAAGATTTAAAATCAACATTAAAAGACGATATACAAAACTTTGAATTAGTAGATCAAAGTCCGGTTTTAAACTCGAAAACAAAAAGAATGGATGTAATTTTAGAAAAAGATACTGAGCAAATAGCTTTATCATATGACCAAACCGAATACACTAATTATTTAATTGGCGGACTTAAACATACCGATTTAATGTTGGAAGTTGAAATAATAGAAAGCTTAAATTGTTCTAAAACATTAAACGATATCAATAGTTTTTTAACTGCTTACTTAACTGATTTAGAATTAAATAAACAAAGTAAATATGAAAGAGGTATTTTAAAAACTAATTCAAAAGAAAAAAATATTAGTTTATAGAAAAAAACATTTGACAATTAACAATGATTATAATATTATATTTTTACACAAAGCCAAATATTAATTTAAATTGTTCTTGATAATTATTAAAGTTTTGTGTATACTTATAATAGGAAAGAACTTAAACCTGTAGTGGTTTTCCTTTCTGAATTTTTGGACAAAAAAGAGATACATTTTGTTTCGTGGTGTACCTCAGTCCAATTTCTTGTGTGAAGTACACCTTTTCATTTCTGAATTAGTGTACTTTTTGATTTCCCCTGAATAAATTCGAGAATCAGATTACTCGGATTTTACAATCACAAGTAATACAATAAGTACAATCAAGTACTCCATTGTTTTCCTTTTCTAAATTTAATCATTGGACATCTCCTCACTTCTATTATTGAATAATAAAAGACTAAGGCGTACACCAAACAATTAATGTATCTCTTAAAATTGATTATAATATATTACGATTAAGTAATCAGTCATATTGTCGTAACTTGTAAAAATTATTACATTTATATATTGACATTAACAATTAGTATCTAAACAATCTAGCATATAAAAAAGCCTATAGGCTTTGATTATAAAGTGGTGGGTGATACTGGACTCGAACCAGTGACCTTTACGATGTCAACGTAACGATCTAACCAACTGATCTAATCACCCGCACTCTTATTATATAAAATAAATCTAAATATGACAAGAAAAAACCTAAAACATTTTGTTTAGGTTTTATTATTGTTCTAATTCTTGAGTTAATTTATCATATTCTTTAGTTAACTTTGTAGCTGGTGCTTCTTCTAAAGTATACCAGCCGTTATTATAACAAAGGTTAAATAAGTCTTTAGCTTCTTTAGTTAATTTTTCAAATATATCATGATATGCTTTATAAATTGTATCACATGATGCTTCATTTAAAGCAGTAACAGTATTGGATGTTAAATTTTTTTCTGAAAGAAGTGCATCCATCATTATATATTTATCTTCCATTAGCTATCACCATCCTTAAGAAGTTTTGTTAAATCATCACATATTTGATAATGAAGATCTATAAGTTTAGATAACATTTTTTCGCATTCTTCATCTTCAATTTTGTTTAAAAACAATTCATATTTTTTTGCTGTTATAATATGCCAGTTAAACATATCACTAATATATGATAAATCTTTTGTTGATACCATTTTTGGAACTTTTTCCATTTTCATCCTCCAGTATTATCTTTCCCTAATTATTTTAAATTATTCAAAATTATTTTGTAAATTTCGGTTAATTTTTCTAAATTAAAAGATGCATTTGCACTTGATGGACATGGTAAATATATAGCTTCTATATTTGTTTTATTATAAATTTGTTTATTATAAATATTAAGTGCTACTTTGCCAGTTACATAAATGGTTTTTATATTAGTTAATTTTAAAATGCTATTTATATCATTTACATGGACATTTCTTATCGATGAATCTTTTGATCCTTCTATGTCACATTTCTTAATAGTGCCCCATAAGGCAATATTGTTTTTTAAAAGAAAGTTTATTTTTTCTTCAACTGTATTTAATTTAACATTAAAAAGATTTTCGAAGATTTTCCAAAAACGATTACTAGCATGAGAATAATAAAAGTTTTTTTCTCTAGAAGTAATACTTGGTACTGTTCCTAATATTAAAACCTTAGAATTTTTATCGAAAATAGGTTCAAAAGAGTATACTGTATTCATAAATCACCATTTATAGTATAGCTTATTTACAAATAAATATATAAGTATTATAATAAATTTAAGAAAGAGAGAAAATAATGATTGAAATAAAAGGTGTTACTAAAAAATATGGTAAAAAAACTGCTCTAGATAATATGAGTTTAACTATTAATAAAGGTGATATTTTCGCTTTTGTTGGACACAACGGTGCTGGAAAAACCACATGTATTAAATGCATGACTGATATTATTGAATTTGACTCAGGAGACATTTTATATGATGGAGTCTCGATTAAAGATAATCCTCTAGAATGTAAAAAAAATATAGCATACATTCCGGATAATCCTGATATTTATGAATTTTTAAAAGGAATTGATTATTTAAATTTTATAGCAGATATTTATGAAGTAGGGGAAGAAAGATTAGAGAGAATAAATAAATACTCATCAGAGCTAGGGCTTAAAGAAGCACTTGGTAATCCAATTGGTTCATATTCTCAAGGAATGAAACAGAAACTTGCTATTATTGGAGCTCTTATCCATGAACCTAAATATTTAATTTTAGATGAACCATTTGTAGGTCTAGATCCAGTAGCAACTCGTAAATTAAAAGATTATATGAAAGAAATGACCGATAAAGGAAACTGTATTTTCTTTTCAACTCATGTTTTAGAAGTTGCTGAGAAATTATGTAATAAACTAGCAATTATTAAAGATGGTAAATTAATTAAATCTGGTGATATGGATAAGTTATTGCAAGATAAATCTCTTGAAGATATATTTTTGGAGTTAGAAGATGAAAAAACTACTTAAGTTAACAAAAATAAATTTATTAACTTTTTTTGATATTCATAAAGTAATAAATCCTGTTTCTAAAAAAGAAAAGAAAAAAGCAATTTGGATGCTTCTTTTATATATTTTATCATTTGGATTATTAGCATTTACTTTTTTTAGTGCATCTAGATTTATGCTCTCTGGTCTTATATTAATGGAGATTCCTCATATCTTACTTGTTTTGTTTATGGCAGCATCTAGCATTCTTTCGGTTATGTCATCTGTTTCAAAGGTAAATAAAACTATATTTAACTCAGATGATTATAATATATTATTAAGTTTGCCAATAAAGAAAAGTACGATAATTTCAAGTAAAATAATATTGCTTTATATATCTAACTTAGTATTTACATTATTATTGATGTTTCCTGCATATCTAGCTTATATTCTTAAAGTGGATGTTGCTTTATCATTTCATTTTTATTATCTAATTACTTTATTTTTAATACCAGTTGTTCCCACTGTAATAGGTTCAATAATTGGTAGTTTACTATCAAGCATTACCTCTAGATTTAAATATAAAAACTTTGTTAATGTATTTCTTAATTTAGTATTATTTCTAGGTGTGTATGCTCTATCATACAGAGTTCAGTCTTTAACTACTATAGATCTTGCTAATTTAAGTGATTCTTTCGTTAGTAAAATAAATAATATCTATCCCTTAAGTAAAATGTATTTAAATATAATTCAAAATGAAAGTTTATATAATTTCATATTATTTGTTTTAATATCCATTATTATTTATGAGTTATTTAAATATTCTTTAGTTAAATATTTTGATAACATTAATAGTAAACTTTCAGCTGTTACGATCGTAAATGAGTATAAAGATAGTGATGTTAAACAAAACAGTAAATTAATAAGTCTTTATAAAAAAGAGCTTAAAAGATATTTTACTAGTCCCCTATATGTTTTAAATACAGCACTTGGTTGTGTAATATTAATAATTGCTCTTATAGTACTTGCTATTTATGGTTCTGAATCCTTAGATGCACTTTTAGATATACCTAATTTATCAAATTATTTAATTCTTTATGGACCACTTGTTTTTTGTGCTTTTTGTGCCCTCTCATGTACTACCAATTCATCAATATCTTTAGAGGGTAAAAATATTTGGATTTTAAAATCACTTCCAGTAACAGTAAAAGAAATATTTTTATCTAAAATAATGGTAAATTTAACTATTCTATATCCAACAATATTAATAGGGAGTATTTTAATTACTTACATTGCTAATTTAACCTTTATAAACTTTTTATTATTACTATTTGTTCCTGGGATATTTTCATTATTTATATCAGGCACTGGAATTTTAACTAATCTTTATTTTCCCGATTTTGAATGGAAAAATGAAGTTAAACCAATTAAACAAAGTATTTCAGTAGTAGTAAGCTTAGCAATTGGTTTTGCCCTTTCTCTTATTCCAATCTTTATTAAATTAAATATTAATAATATGCTTTATTCATTTATTTATGGGCTATTTTTAATACTAATAACTTATATTTTATATAAAATATTATTTACTAAAGGAAAAAAATTATTTAAATCTTTATAGATGTGCTATAATCTAAAGTAGGAGAATAAAAAGAGATGGAATTTAATGAAAATAATCAAAACTTATTTAAAGTTTTAATATCAGATAAAACCTTTTATAAAGAATATCTTAAAGACTATTTCAAAAGATATAGTGATGATATGGCAATACTAAATGCATTTTTAGAGTTTAATTCTAAAAAGATAATTGATATTAAAGATATAACTGATTTAGGAGATTATGTTAATTTTAAGCATAATGTCTTTGGTTTTAGAAACTTTAATATAAACCAGGAAGAATCAATATTAGATGAAACAATAAATTATAATTTTATCCATAGGAAAGTACTAACACTACTTAATTGTTATCATGGCTTTTGGTCTGAAATAGATGTATTAGAAAAAGAATCATATTTTCATCTTCAACTTTTAAGAATAACTCCTTTTAGTATAAATAATGAAACGATAATACAAATGATTTTAATGTCTAATTTAATAAATAATAATATTCCACCATTTATATTAAATAGTGATGATATAAATATATATATAGAGTGTATTAGAGCAAATGATGCTTTGAAATTTAAAAACTTAATTTTAAAAAACATAAATGAAGAATTTAACTATGTTATTAACCTTTATAAAAAGTATTATGGCTTGCCAATCGATAAGGATATAAGAGAACTTCTTTTATTAAAAGTCTAACTTCTAAAAAAAGAAGTTTTTTTCTTTTGTAAATATAAATTTTATTTGATACAATATTAATAGAATAGAGGAGGCAAGTGTGAAAACAGAAATAGAAAAATTAGATGAATATTTTAGAGTACTTAATTATTTATCATGTGCTCAAATGTATTTAAAGGATAATGCTTTTTTAAGAAGACCGCTTAAAAAAGAGGATATAAAAACAAGATTAATCGGACACTGGGGAAGTGCTCCAGGACAAAACTTTATTTATGTGCATTTAAATAGAGTAATTAATAAATATGATTTAAATATGTTTTATATATCAGGACCAGGACACAGTGGACAAGCAGTAATAGGAAATGCCTATTTAGAAGGAACCTATAGTGAGGTATATCCAGAATTTACTCAGGATGAAGAAGGCTTAAATAAGTTATGTAAACTATTTAGTTTTCCAGGAGGAACATCAAGTCATGTTGCCCCTGAAGTACCAGGAAGTATTAATGAAGGTGGAGAGCTAGGGTATAGTTTATCTCATGCTTATGGTGCAGTTCTAGGAAATCCTGATTTAATAGCAGCCTGCGTAGTAGGTGATGGAGAAGCTGAAACAGGACCTCTAGCAGGATCGTGGCAAGCAAATAAAATAATAAATCCCATAAATGATGGGGTGGTGCTACCTATCTTGCATTTGAATGGATATAAAATCGCTAATCCAACCGTACTAGCAAGAATATCAGAAGAAGAGTTAATTAAATATTTTGAGGGAATGGGATATAAACCATATATAGTTAGTGGCGAGGACCAAATAAAGATGCATGAAAAAATGTCTAAGGTAATGGATGAAGTTATTTTAGAGATAAAAAGCATCAAAAATAAAGCAAAGCTAACAAATGATTCATCAAGACCAATTTGGCCAATGATAATACTTAGAACTCCTAAGGGATGGACTGGAGTAAAATCATACAAAGAAAAAAATATTGAAGGAACCTTTAGATCTCACCAAGTACCTTTTTCAACAACGGGTGAGATAGAAAGTGTATCTGAATTAGAAAAGTGGCTTAAAAGTTATCAAATAGATAATCTATTTGATGAAAAAGGAACCTTAAAAGATTATTTAAAAGAAATGGCTCCAAAAGGAAACAAAAGAATGAGTGCCAATCCATATACAAATGGAGGATATAAAACAAAAGAGTTAATTATTCCTGATGTAACTCCCTATGCACTTAAGTTTAATAAAAGAGGAGAACTAAAAGCGAGTGATATGTATACTCTTGGAACCTTTACAAGAGAAATTGTTCGAAACAATAAAAACTTTATGATTTTTGGACCAGATGAAGCACTTTCAAATAAACTCAATGATGTCTTTGAAATAACAAATAGAAAATTTACTGGAAAGCTATATGACTATGATGAATTTTTAAATAATGATGGACAAGTCATTGACACCATCTTGTCAGAGCATCTTTGTCAAGGAATGTTAGAAGGCTATATTCTAACCGGAAGATATGGTATCTTCCATAGCTATGAAGCCTTTATAAGAATTGTTGATTCAATGGCTGGACAACATGCAAAATGGCTGAAAATGTGCAGTGAACTTCCTTGGAGAAAAGATATACCATCTTTAAATTATATAATAACAAGTCACTGCTGGCAGCAAGATCATAATGGTTACACCCACCAAGACCCTGGCTTTTTAAATCACTTAGCATCTAAAAAACCAGAAATAACCAGAATATATTTACCATTTGATGCAAATACGCTTCTTGCAACATTTAGAAACATAATTGGAACTAAAAACAAAATAAATGCTATTGTCGCATCTAAACATGACCGCCCACAGTGGCTTAATATAGAAGAGGCAGAAAATCATGTAAATAAAGGAATCGATATATTATCTTGGGCAAGTGATGAAAATCCAGATGTAATTTTAGCATGTGCTGGAGATACACCTACACTTGAAGTTTTAGCTGCTAAACAAATACTAAAAGAAAATCTTCCGGAGTTAAGGGTAAGAGTAGTAAATGTTATTGATCTAATGAAGTTAACTCCAAGAGAAAAACATCCACATGGACTAACTAATACAGAGTATGATAATTTATTTACTTTAGACAAACCAATAATATTTGCATTCCATGGCTATCCTGATTTAATTTATAGCTTAACTTATAAAAGAACAAATAGAAATCTACATGTTAGAGGCTATAATGAAGAGGGAACAATTACAACTCCATTTGATATGAGAGTAAGAAATAAAATTGACCGCTATAACTTAATATTAGATGTTTTAAAATATACAAATATAGATGAAAACCAAAAAGAAAATCTAAAATCAAAATGTCTTGAAACTTTAAGATATCACAACAAATATATTTTAGAACATGGCGAAGATATTCCTGAAGTTAAAAATTTTAAATGGAAAGAATAAAAACGAGATGCGTTTGCATCTCGTTATAATTTTTTTATAAAATCAATAGTTTTACCTTCATATATTAATTTTAAACCTTTCATATTAAATATATCTTTTGGCTTTATTAATGAGTAGTCTTTTTTAAAGTCATATATATCTGCATCACTTAGTAATTTACCACAAAACTGACTACAGACATAATGATATTTTCTTTGGTATACTTTATTAAATTGAATCATTGGAAGACCTCTTATATTATATTTGTATTTAAATGATTCTCTAATAAAGTCTTTTTTTATTATTTTTTTTAAATTATAATATTGTTTATTAGTAATATTAAGTTCATATACTTGTGATATTGAATCTTTAAAGATTGCAGTTATTTTATTTAAGTCTTCTTCAACAAAACCAGCTGGAAGGATCCAGTTGATTTTCTTTCTTCCGAATGAATATACTTTATTAAATTTTTCATCAAGAGCAATACTGACATGTACATATTTTTCTCTTGTAACGAATCTTAATACCTTTGAAAAGTATGTTCCTGTATTGGTAGCTATTATATAAATTTTTTTCATTTTAAGTTTATTTTGGTATTACTTTTTTTCTCTAGTAAGCTGGGATTATTTAAGATATGTTCTAGTAATTGAATCGACTTAATAAAATAAAACCCATCAGCAATTCTTTCATCTAAATTAGCACCAAGCTCACATACTTTTCTAACCTCTACCTTACCATTAATGACTACTGCTTCATCTTTTATTTCACCAATAGTAATTAATATAGAGTTTGTTCCAAAGTCAGTTAAGTTATGATAGATTGCTCCACAACCTAAACTTCCTAAATTTGATACTAAGACTGTTGAATGATAGATTGAATTAGCTGTTAATGACTTTGGAAGTAAATCATGGTTATCACCAAATTTAACTAGTCCGACAATTAATGCTTTAATTAACTTTGGAAGTTTTCCAATATTATTAATAAAATCATCGGTTAAGTTGTTTTTTTTGCTTCTTATTTCTTTTACAACTGAAGATATTTTATTAGCAATTTCATTTAAATCATCTTCCTCATTTATTTTTATTACTGATAAATTTTCTTCTGCTGTGTCAGTAAATTCCTTTTTAGCAACAAAAGATATTGTAACGTCGTTTCGATCATAATATTTTTTATTAATAACAAACCTATTAAGCAGAGGTCTATTATATACAGTCATGCCCATTGCTGCACAAAACAAATGAAAATAAGTAATATGTTTTGTCTCTTCATTTTTCTTTAGTTTTTCATAATATTTAACTAGCTCAGTAACATCTAACTTATGATTTATATATACATCCGAATCTGCCCTTGAAGGCTTAAAATGCGGAAGCAAACTGTGCATTCCGCTTATATTGGTAACTCGTTTACCATCTCGTCTATTTCTCATGAAAACACCTATAGATTAAAGTCTAGCCTTTCTATTTCTTTTTCTTGTTTTTCTTCTAAATAGTTTCTTAGTCTATTAACTGTATCTACAGTTGGATTTTCACATTCATAAAGTGTAATGCCAATTTTATGTAGAAGTGTTTCATCAATACCACCAAGTTCATTAATAATTTCTCTTACTTCCTTAAGTAAGGCTATTTGTTTTTTACTATTCACATTCATCACCAAACCGATTATACCACATATTCTTTTTATTTTGCACTATTTACTTGTAATATATGCGACCTTCTATTTTGTTTACATTTATCTCAATAGTTAACATGTTGCTTTTTTCATAATTTTCATAATTTATAAGACTGGCTTTTCCTTCAGAAAAGATGGTTTGATAAGAATTATGATCATTATATTGAATAAAAATAGATACATATTCGTTACTGGCAATATTTTTAATTTTTCTTCCAGTATTTTTACTTTCAATTATAAAAGTTATAGCATTATTATTTTTATAATAATCAAAAAACACCGGTGTCATATAAGAAAGATTATTATCGCATGTACCGATTATACATATAGTACATTTGTCTAAACAATTTATAATATCTTCGTTACTCATTTTTATAAATATATAATTATCCACATTATCACCTGTTTAAGCATATGTTGTATGAACATTTTATAGTTATTTTGCATGCACTAAACTAGGTGATAGTGTGACTGGACTTGTAATTTATGATTATAAATACTCTAAATATATATTTGAAAAATGCAAATGCGAATTAATATGCAGTAATATTTATAAATGTACTTACTTTTTTCAAGACTTTTATTTAATTATTTTAGATAATGATTATGAGAATAATATTATTTCTTTAAATTATTTAATTAATAATTTATTAGTAAAAGAATTATTTTATATAAGTGTTAAACAAAGTAAATGTAATTGTTTTGATCTTTTATATTTTGGTAATAATTCTAAGTTAAATAAATTAATAGAGTGTTCTAATGAAAGAGGTTTAAAAATAAAAGAAGATAAAAATAAAAAAATTCCCTATAATGGAATTTATATTATTAATTATAAATGTTTATGCAATATAAAAAACTGTATTAAAAAATCACAAAAGTTATTTTTAGATTATTTATTAATTTAAATTTTCCATCTTTTTAATTTAGCAAGATGCCTTTTAGCAAAAACATAAGCTTCATCTGGAGTAACTCCAGGAATATTACTATTTTGAGCAACGTTTATTGCTGCTTGTTCTAATGTTAATTCTTCAGTAAAATTTCCGTTTTCATAACAGAAAATACAATAATCACTAGATAAAGATTCATCTACATTAGTACCACGTACTTCTTCGATTAATTCAATACCACAACTTTGACATATATTCATTATTATTCACCTATATAAATTATATATCATTAATTCTTTAACTTCAATTCTTTTTATATAAATGATAGGTGTTTTCCGTTTTATAATACATTTCCTTGGTTTTAATTTGTATTTCCCCATAGCAATCTTCCCATTTAAATTTAACATGAATTGCTTGGTACTCATTTACTCCACATGGTTCTTTAATATAATCTCTTAGTATATTTATGTTAATATCTTTTATATTTTTAACTTGCTTTAATATGTCGTAGCATTCATCTAATGTTCTTACTACAACGCAAAAACCTAAAAGATCATCAACCTCATCTATTTTACATTTAAGTCTTTCTCTTCTAGATAAATAACTATCAACTGTTTTTATTCTAAATTTAAACCATAAGATGTTTTCAATATCTAAATTATCATAAATTAAATTAAGCAATTTAGGTAGTTTTTTAATACCATTGTTTCTTATTTCTTGAACAACTTTTCTTTCATCCAATTTAATCACCTTGCTTTGAAGTTATTGTACCAAAACAGGTCATTTATGTCTATAAAAACTAAAGTTTTTAAAATATTAGAAAATCAAAAGATAATAGGATCACTAGACTACTTAGATCGATACGAAATAAGAAGTGATGATAATTAAATGTTCTTTAGTAAAAAAAGTGAAATATCACTTTTAAATGTTTGAAATTTACACTTCATAATAATATGACGCTTCTACTCCTTTAAAATAAGATTCTAAACTAATGTTATCTATTAAGTTATTTTGAATTAATGTTTTAATCTCTAAAGTGTTAACCGGACTTCCTTCCATGGATTGTAAATATAATTTTTTATCTATATACATCAAAATTATTATTGTGTTGTTCTATAATTGCTTTTTTAAAATCTTCTTCCATTGAACTTCCAAACCCGCTAAAATGTTTTTCGCCAATTATTGTAATGGGAATTCCGGTTACTTTTACTTCTAATTTATCAAGTAATTTTTCCATTAAGTAAACATTAGAATCGTTATACCAAACTTCAAAACAATATAAATTGTAGTATTTACTATACTCATCATTTATTCTTTCAAAAAATTGAAATTGATCTTCACAATGTGGACAACCATTTCCCCAAAAGAAATAAATATTAACTTTATTATCATCAAAAACAATATCTTCTATTTTAGAATTTCGATTAATTCCACTTTTTTTACTTTCGTTATAGGTTGTTTCATTAAATGATGTAATAATTACAAAAGCAATTAAACTAATTGTAATTAAAACGATGATAAATTTTTTCTTCATTAAAATTCACGTGCCTTTCTATATTTTAAGATAAATAGAAAACCAAGAATCATTAATAATATAATTTCAATTAATTAAAATTAAACATCAGCCATTCTGGTTTTAAAACCATAAGTAATCCGATTGCTAACATTATTATTCCACCTATGAGATGTGAATATTTTGTATACTTATTAGATATTCCTTTTATGGTTAAAGTTTTCATAGCAATTGCAAAAATTAAAATATCATCTAATAAGAAAAACAATATATATAAACCTAGATAAAATCCATATTGAACTGCATTAAGATCGTTAAGAGCTAGTACTTGAGTAAAGACAACGGGCAATCCCAGCGAACATAATAATTCTAAAATATTAACCAATATTGCTAAAACCATAATTCCTAAGACGGCTATGATAAATTTTTTTTCATTTGTTATTTTCTTAATCCACTTAATTATTTTTCCTTTATGTTTTTCCTTAGTTACATCACAGCCAACTTCTTGATTAGTTTCTTTTATGTATTTATAAATATTTACCATACCGAATATAATAGCAAAAATAGATATTAATAATCGAAGTAGCCTGACTT
>DUUS01000038.1 GCA_012841465.1 Mollicutes bacterium | reverse complement strand
TTCATCTTGGAAAAACCATGATGGTGATTTACAAAATGGTAGATTAGCTGGAAATTACATAAGCGGAGTAAGATTTGATGCACCAGAGGGATATACCCGTGAATATTTACTAGCTCATGCTACTGTAAAATTCTCTGATAGAGACTACACTATGTCTTGGAACGAAGTAACATTTGAAGATGAAGATACATTCTTTGTTTACTGGCCAAGATTCATTAACGAAGATATTACATCTCATACAGTAGAGATTAAATGGGAGGATGGAAACGTTCAAACATTTACTATAAATTTAGATGATGGTATAGAGCTTGTTGATGGTCCAAGTGGAACAATTGCAGGACATGGCGCTGATTATGTTGTAGAAGGAAATACTATTACTATTAATGGTGACCTCGAGTTTAACTCTGCTGATGCCGGTCTTCAAAATGGAAGAAAAGAAGGTTACTACAGCAAAGGAATTAAATTTATATTTCCAGAAGAATATGATCTTGAATATTTGAAAGAAAAAGCAACAGTGAAATTTTCTGATAGATCTGAAGAAGAAAATCCAGCTTGGAAAGACATAATGAGTTATGAAGAAGAAGGTGCCAATTACTTTATATACTGGCCAAGATTTGACATAGAAGTTGGCGGCGTTAAAGAGCACACTGTAACTATAGAGTGGGAACCTGGAAATGTTCAAGTATTCAAAATTGTCCTAGCAGACGACGTTAAATTTGTAGGCGGATCTACAGAAGAAGGCGAATAAAAAATATCAAACTTACCTTAATTGGTAAGTTTTTTTATGGTAATTTCACAAAATTTCGCCAGGTATTGAATTTTTTGTCAAATAATGCTATAATTTATTCATATTTATGAAGGGGGTTATAAATATTATGGAAGATAGTTTTAAGAGAAATGTCGAAAGACGTATAATTAAAATGTTATTTAATACACTTCCAAAGACTTATGGTAAGGGCTGGATTAATTTTAGAAAGAAAATTCATCCTTTTATTGTAAGAGAGTTTGAAAAAACACTACCAAAGGATATTCATGTTTATAAAAATGAATATTTTCCTAATGGTAAACCGACAATTTTTGTTGTTACTCATGTATTTTATGATGATATAGCAGCAGTTTCATGTGCACTTAAGGAAAATTCTTTTTTAATTACTGATACATTTTCTAAAGAGAGTATATCTTTATTAGATGGAATTGGTCTTTATTTAAAAGGAACAATCGAACTTAATAAGTCTAAAGATGTAACTAAAGAAGAAAAACAAGAGTTTAGTGATCAGGCTCTTAAGTTATTAGGTAATGGTGCTGATTTGTTATTATTTTCTGAAAGTACTTATAATTTTAGACCTAATCAACTAGTTAGAGATCATCTTCCTTTTGGAGCATTAAGACTTGCTGAGCCTCATGATTGTAATGTTGTACCTGTAGCAGTTGATATTGTTAAAGGGCAGTATGCGGTTAATATCGGTAAAATATTTGAAAGAAAAAATGATCTAATCGAAGACATTGAAATACTGAGAGATGAAATGGCTACTTTAGTATGGCAGCTTTATGAACTTAAAAGACCAGTGTTAAGAGAAGGTATTCTTCCCGATGAACTTGATTGGTATTTTGAAATTCAACATAGATGTAATGGTAGGGTCTTTGATTTTGAATTAGAAGAAGATTGTGCTTTTAGAAAAAAAGATGAAAATGGTAATGAACAGGTTTCTTTAGATGAAGTTGTTGCATCACTTTATAATCATAAAGCAACTCCTATGTCAGTTGATTATGATAATTATTTAGAGGTTAAAAAACTAACTAGAAAGTTTAATTATAATCCAAGAATAAGAAAGTAGGTAATATAATGCCAAAATTGTATTTTCCAATTGCTGCTCATTTTATAGCGCTTACTTTACTTATTATATATTTTTTAAAACCAAAAATTAAGAGTACTGAAACTCGAATTTTTGGTTTTATGTTGATTATAAGTTTGGTTGATACAATTGTTTCAATCATAGTTCAGATACTTTCTTATAAATTTTATGTTAGTCCAGTGTTTTTTGAATTTATATTAATTATTTTAAATAAAACTTACTTTTTACTTTTATTAATATGGATATGTTTATTATTTGTATATTTAGTTGGTATAAATT
>DUUS01000037.1 GCA_012841465.1 Mollicutes bacterium | reverse complement strand
CTCATGAAAAAAAGATAGGTTTTAATGTAGCCTCAACAGTAGATCCTTTTAAAAGATCAGATGTTAATGATTTTAATAAGTCTTTTATGCTAGATGATGCCTTTTGTCTATTAATTTGTCCATATGATTTAAAATACAAGAAAAATTTATTTATATAAAAACCCTGATTTCAGGGTTTTGTTTTGTTTTCAATTAAAAAACCTAATTTAGGTTTATTTTTAAATGGTGGCTTCAACTGGAATTGAACCAGTGACACATGGATTTTCAGTCCATTGCTCTACCGACTGAGCTATGAAGCCAAATAAAATGGCGGTCCGTACGAGATTTGAACTCGTGATCTCCTGCGTGACAGGCAGGCATCATAGGCCTCTAGACTAACGGACCACTTTGGTTGCGGGAGCAGGATTTGAACCTACGACCTCTGGGTTATGAGCCCAACGAGCTACCAGACTGCTCCATCCCGCGATATATATGGCGGAGAAAAAGGGATTCGAACCCCTGCGCCGTTGCCGACCTTCTGGTTTTCAAGACCAGCCCCTTCAACCAGACTTGGGTATTTCTCCGTTTTGTCCTTTACAGGACAATTAAATTATAACATATATTTTCATTTATAGTCAATCTATCTTATGCAAAATATATGTAAAAAGAGCGTGTGCCCTTTTATAAACAAATTGGTGTTCTGTGCGCGACTCGAACGCGCGACCCTTTGATTAAAAGTCAAATGCTCTACCTACTGAGCTAACAGAACAGTTATATTGGTTGCCCCGGAAGGATTCGAACCGTCGGATGTCAGAGTCAAAGTCTGATGCCTTACCACTTGGCTACGGGGCATTGAAATGGTGGAGAGACATAGATTTGAACTATGGAACCCGAAGGAACAGATTTACAGTCTGCCGCGTTTGACCACTTCGCTACCTCTCCACTTACATGGTGCCGACAGAGAGACTCGAACTCCCAACCTACTGATTACAAGTCAGTTGCGCTACCAATTACGCTATGTCGGCTTTAAATGGTGGGCAATGTAGGACTTGAACCTACGACCCCCTGCTTGTAAGGCAGGTGCTCTAGCCAGCTGAGCTAATCGCCCTAATTTTATTTGGTGCCCGAGGCCAGACTTGAACTGGCACGGGGTTTAAATCCCGCAGGATTTTAAGTCCTGTGCGTCTACCGGTTCCGCCACTCGGGCGGGCACAATCGCCTTAGAAATCTAAGACTATTTGAGTATAACTCATTTTATTATTATTATCAAGACTTTTTCCTTTATAATTCACTAAAATCTACTAATTTTACATAAAACTTGATGTTTTTTACGATTATTCAAGTTCTTTTAGCTTTTCATCAACCCATTTAGGTAGTGCATCATGAAGTGGCAGAAAGCCTCTAATTGATTCTTTTACCTTTACTTTGTCATTGCCAAAGTTATGATTAATGTTTTTAATTGATAACTTTAAATGTTTATTTTGAGTATCAACATCAATTACATAAGCATAAATCTCTTCATTTAATTTGACATATTTATTTATATTAGATACATAATTATATGCAATTTCTGAAATATGGATTAAGCCAGAATACTCATGATCAAACTTTAAAAAGACACCATAATCCTCTATTCCAGATACTGTTCCTTTAATAATATCTCCAACCTTGTACATAATGCACCTCTTTATTAGTATACCACACATCCCTTTACTAATTATTAATATTTAGATATAATTAGTTTGGTGATAAAAATGAAAGAAAAAATTATTGAAGTACTTGATAAAATGAGACCCTATATGAACAGTCACGGCGGTGATTTAGAGTTTATCGATTATCAGGACAAAGTTGTATACATTAAACTTAGTGGCGTTTGCGGAACATGCCCACATCAAAACGAAACCCTGCAAAACGGTTTACTAAGAGCACTTCAAGCTGAAATACCTGAAGTTGAGAATTTAATTAACGTAGAGCTATAGCTCTTTTTTTTAGCCAATTTATATGTTCAATTTGGTATTTTTGTTCTAAAAAAAGATAAATTTTAGCTAGTAACTCTTCAAATTCATAGCACATATTCAATACAGGTAGTAAATGATTTTCTGGTTTATCGTTTAAAATTATTTCATCAAATATATCAAAATAATATGAAGGATAAAGCAGTCTTGCCATTAATAGATTAGCCGTAACCGGGCTATAGTTAAAGCTACTTAGATATTCTATATAAAATGAATCTTCTCTTCTTTCACTAAAAAATGATGATTTTATATATTCAGCAATATCTCTAACATAGACATCACCTACTAAATTAGTTGGATTAAAATAATCTGCATACTTTACTGGTACACCAATGCGGTAGTGCTGAATATAAGACTCACTTCCATCATAAAACTTATTAGCAATAAAAATAGCATTTTCAGCAAGACCAATATAATAATTAACTGAATCAAGGATCAGTTTTTTTTCTTGAGCAAGTTCATTAATTTGAACTTCATAGTAATTTATTCTTTCAGTCCATAAAGCTCCCCAGTTTAAGTCAGATGGATATGGAATATATAATTGTTCTCCAAATTTTAATGTTTCTTTATAGTCACAATTTAAGTGATATAAAATATATTCTTTTTCTTCAAAAATACTTACAGGACTTCCATCCTTATTAGAAATTATTAAAAAGTATGAAAGTCTATTATTCATAAGTTCCTGGTAGATATCTAAAGTTTGTTTAGCAGGAACTTTTAACTCAGTGAGAAGATAATTTACATTATTTACATCAAAATAATATCCACCATACATTTTTTGGATATTTTCAGGATATAAATTATAGTAATAATTAATTAAACTTTTCATATTTAATAGTATGAAAAAAAGTCTAAGAATATTCTTAGACTTATGATGCTTTTAAACCTGGTCCTTCTGGATTATCAAAGACATTTACTGATTGAGTCGGCATATTTGGCCCAACTTTAAAATCAGTTGTCGGATTTACTGGATTTTGCATTTGAGGTTGTGCTGGTTGCTGTGGCTCAATTGGTTGTGCTGGTTGTAAATTTGGCTCAGGAGCAGCTATATTAGGTTGAATGTTTTCTACACTCTTTGTTTCTTCTTGTTTAATTGACATATTAGGCATCTCATTATAAAGTTTTAATACTTTTTCACCTAATTGATCTAAATGCTTTTGAGCTATTGTAAAGTCATTGAAAATCTCTAAAAGAAGAGGACTTTGCTTTCTTGTCTCCTCTTTTGGAGCTTGAGCAGGATTCATCTCTATTTGATTTACTTCCTCTACCTTTGGTGCAGGCTCTGGCGGAGCCATTGGTGTTTGCTGTGGTGCTACTGGAATTGGAGTTGCAGCATCACTTGCTGATAACTCTTGATTTAGCATTTGAGCTGGCGTTTCAGCTTGAGGTGCTGCTATACTTTGCTCTGGAGCTGCAACCACTGGAGCTGTCATTTCTTGTGCTTTTACCGCTTCTTTCCAAGCTGTGTTTAAACCTACCATTTTGGGATTATCTAGTGCGATTGCATTTGCTTCTTTTACTTTAATTTGATTATTCAATTTATAAACCTCCTAATCCAATATATTTAATATTTGGATTTGTATTTCCAGTCAAAATAGACTTCATAACATTTTTAATTTCTGTCCATTCTTGATCTGTCATTTTATCTCCAATAGAAATATTTTCTTCATTTCCTTTTACTTCAGCGACATACATTTTAATTAGATTATTTTCTACCATTTCATTTCTAGTATAAAACACGTACTTTTTACCAGTATTAATAAGCTCAAAGCAACTAATTAATTCTGCTTCTACTACTTCACCGTTTGGAGTTTCAATTTGTACCTTGTCCATTTTTATTACCTCGCTATTCTATAATAAGCATATCATAAAAAAAAATCTTATTCAACAAGTTTTTCGATAACAAAAAAACGACAATCATATGCACAATTATTTTCAATATATTCTTTATAATAAGTAAAATCATTTAATTTTTTACAATCTTTATTATCTTTTTTATAAAATCCTTTTAATCGAAGCTTACCATATGACCAATCTCCTACTATATAGTCATATGGCAAGAAATAATCAGTCATTTTTTCGGTTAACTCCTCTAAATCAAAACCATCTTTGTAATTTTCAAATAATTTATAATCTTGTCCTTCTAAATTAATACCTTTCATTTTTACCTCCTCATAATTGCTAGTGTAATTAAGAATCCTATCATTATCTCAGTTACTATTATACTAAGCAGTACCAAAGTATCAACAAAACCACTTCCACTTGTTAAAACTAATTTTCTTGGATCAAACTTAGCTCTCCCACCAGCTTCTTCTTCAGCCTTCTGCTTTAATATCTTATCATTTATTTCATTTATTTTCATGTTTGGTAGTTTCTTTAATTCTTCCATTGTAAATCCAAACTTTATATATTCATCTTCTGGCAGTAATACTGGCTCTACTTTCTCTAAAGTAATACCTGGGCTAATGTGATGTTTTTTTCTTTCCCAAAATGATTTTGTAAACTCACTATCTAAACTTATTAAATCGTATACTTTTTTTAAATCTCCTTCTTCTGGTTTTAAAAACTCATCATACTTAAGTATTTCTTCATTTGATATTTTATGAAAATTACTTTTAAGTAGTATCATATTAATAATAATTGTTTGAATTTGGGTTATTAATTTTGTCTTTTTTAAAGAATCAGGTTTATTTAACCATTTATTATATTCATCTAAATAATTTATAAATAAATTAAGTTCTCTTTTCTTAAGTCCGAATAAGCTTAAGTTTTTATAAAAACTTTCTTCTTTTTTTAATTTAAAAGGATTAATAATATTTATTTCTCCATAAATAATAGTTAAAGTTTTAATCACATAAAATTCAAAATAGTGAACTTTATCTATTTCTTCATTATTCATATATTTAATATAATTAACAATACCTTGGTTTATACCTTCATTAATAAATATATCCATATATCATCTAATCTAATAATAACATAAATTAGAATGTTCTACTAGTTTAATTTAATTCTATAATTGAACTATTATTTTCAAGTATACCATTATAAAAAGATGGTATTCTACCTTGAATAACTTTAGATGCTACCAGTAGTTCAAATGTATATTCTATATCCTCACTTAATGCTGGATATAAAATTCCTTCTCTAACATAGAGAGAAATATATAAATTTAAAAGTAAACTATTTATTCCATAGCTAGTTACTTTACTATAAACAGCTCCTCTAACATTTTGAAGCAGTTTTAACTGAACATGAATTTTAGGTCCTAAATTAATTAAAAGTATATTATCCGTCCATGAATAATATGGTACTTTAATTACTATATTATCTTTTACTATATGAGTTCCTTCGGGAGGATTTCCTTTTTTTAAATCAAGTATTTCTTTATCTAAGTTATCTTTTATATCAAGCATTACGGCATAGGCTCTATCTAATTTAAAAGATACATCCATTACTTCATCATTTTGATTTCTACTTATATTTATTAATTCTTCAATGGTTATTTCATTTAACTTTTCTCTAGTAAAATGTTTTATTACTATATTAGTAGTTATTTCTTTTAATTCTTTTTTAGCACTTACTTCAATAGTTTTACTAAATTTTTTTGAAAAATACATAAGAAAAAAAATTGTATTGATAATAATAAATATAATTATTATAAATATTAATCGCTTTTTTTCAATATTAATTTGTTTTTTAAATTTAACTCTTTTCACACATAATTATATGAAATAAAAAGGATTATATTAAAATAACCCTAGTGATAAGAAATGATTTAATAAAATAATTATAGCAGCGATAAATAAAATTATAAATATAAATATTAAAACCTTTATAAGTATTGAATTTGATTTAATATCACTTTGAAGATCTTTAAAATCTTCATAATCTTTATCGGTTACTGCTAAGTTACCGGTAAAAAATGAATTTTCTAAATTAAGTATTTCTTCAGTATTATTTAAATTAAGAAGATCACTTGCTTCTTTTTCAGCTTTCTCTCGATTTTCTAATTCTAATTTTGTAATTGTATCTATAAGTGTCATTAATTCTTGTTCTTCTTCGTATTTATCTTTTTTAGGACTTAGATTTAAGTTTTGTAAAATATCTTGATTTGTATTAGTAAGTTTTCTTAAACGTTCTTCATTATAATCTACTTTTTTAGTTGTTTTTGCTTTTGCTAAGATTTCATTAATGTCATATTCTTTAGTATCATATAAATCACTTTCTTCTTCATATTCATCTATATGAGAATCAATTTCAATAGACTTTCTTTTAGGAGTGTTTTCACGATATCTTTTATCAAGCATTTCTCTTATTTTATCAACATCAATATTACTTGCATCATCTTTAAGTACTGATATATTAGAATTTAAATCAAGTCTACTTAAATTATCTACATCATTTCTGTATAAATCTGCTTTTAACTCAGTTCTTTTTTTAAGTTCTGGAGTTTCATCTTTATATCTATCCATACGAGAACTCATAACATCACCATCTGCATTAATAATATCATAAAATGTAAACAAATGGAATAACCCTTGATTTTTTAAAGGCTTCTTTTATATAATTATAGTGGAGGTTACATGAAAGAAGTAGAAGTAATTAAAGACCTATGTATATCTTGTGGTATATGTATGCAAATGAATAATGAAGTTTTTGACTATGATGATGATGGCAAGAGTGTCGTTATTAAGCAAATGGTAAATGAAGAAATTGAAAATATAGCTGGTATGTGCCCAACTGGTGCGATAGTTATTACTGAAAAGTAAAAGACCTTTTTTTCAAGGTCTTTTTAAATGTCTTCTTTTATTATTTCATACTGCTCTAGCAATCGATAAAAATCAGTTGATTTTAATAATGCTAATTTACTATCTAATATTTTAACAAGCTCGTTATCTTTAAAATAAATAATAGCTGGTAGTTTCTCTATTTTTGTATCTTCTAAATTAAGTGATTCATTTATTTTATCTAAGTAGTTTTCTTCTTCTAAAAGATCAGTAACATTTAAATAAATCATATTATCAATAAGTTCATGATCATCTAAAATTCTTTTTAGTTTAACTTCTAAATTATGAATATCAGAATCACCTGTATAACTTATATAGAAAAAGGCATCACTATTTAACTCAAGCATAACACTGTCTAGTTCATTATACTGAACTGATGCTATATACTTAGAAAGATAACCACTGTTTATTTTACTTTCCTGCCTGTGTTTGTATAAATTACTTGCTCCTAGTACTAATAAAATAACTCCAAGTAATATTAAAGCCAGTTCTAAATATTTATTACTCTTCCTTTTTTTATTCATATTACCTCCATAAAGTATACTACAATAAAATTATAACATACTCTATTTAAAAAATGTAATTAAATTTACATATCTTTGGTTTAATGATATTATAATGTTGATGGTGATAAATTTGACAGTATTTCTTATATGTCTTAAAATATTTTTTGCAAGAATGACGGACGTCTGCTTAGGTACTTTTCGTACTGTTAATGTAGTTAAAGGTAATAAAGGTATGGCTACTTTAATAGCATTTATAGAAGTTTTTATTTGGTATATGGTTGCTAAAGAGGCATTAAATCCAAGTATAAAATCAATATTTGTGCCAATTGCTTATGCAGGAGGTTTTGCTACAGGTACATATCTAGGTATGCTTTTAAGTGCTAGATATATTGATGGACATTTAACTGTAAATGTTATTTCATCAACTATTAATGAAAATGATATCTTAACTATAAAAGAGCATGGTTTTGGAGTATCAATGTTAAATACTCATGATAATAAAACTCTGCTTATTCTAGAAATTAATAAAAAACATCTTAAAGAACTTAGAAAATTAATTAAATCGATTGATGAAAATTCTTTTATTACAGTTAATGAAACTAAATATGTTCATAATGGTTTTATAAAATAGTAAGGTTATAAATAGTCCTTACTATTTTTTTTAATTAAATAAGTTTTTCTGATTAAATCAAATGGTATAACAGTAAAAGCTATCCCAAATACTATAATTAATTCTTTTATAGTAAGACCATAGGTTCTAAAGATATTTCCACCAAAGTAGATAAAGTATACTTGAATTATAGCAACTAATAAAAAGACAATTAAGAATACTTTATTTTGCATAATATTTCGAAATAAATTTCGGCTTTTTGTTCTGGCATTAAAAGCATTAAAAATACCGATAAAGACAAAGAGAGCAAAAAAAGCAGTTAAGAAATATTTATCATTAAGATCATATCTAATAAGATTTTTAAAAAATGGCAGTTTTAAAAACAAAATACATAGAAAAGAAGAATAGAAACCAGTTAAAACAATTTCTCCATACATATATCTATTTATTATTGGTTCATCTTTTGGTTTAGATTTTTCTTTCATATATTCTAAATTAGCACCCTCATAGGCAAAGGCTACTCCAGCAATTGTGTCCATAATCATATTTATCCATAGCATTTGCATAACTGTAACTGGAGTGCTTACTCCAATAAATGGACCAATTATAGAAAGTGTAAGAGCACATATATTTACGGTAAGCTGAAAAATAATAAATTTCCGGATGTTTTTAAATATCGTTCTTCCATATAGAATAGCTCTACTTATTGACTTTATATTATCATCAAGTATTACTATATCACTTGCTTCTTTAGCTACTTCAGTACCGCTTCCCATTGCAAAGCCAACATCAGCTTTTTTTAGTGCGGGTGCATCATTTACTCCATCTCCAGTCATCCCGACTACTAAATTTAATTCCTTAGCTATTTTAACTAGCCTACTTTTATCATTTGGTTTAGACCTTGCTATTATTTTAAGTCGTGGAAATATTTCTTTTATTTCTTCTCCTGATAAGCGGTTAAACTCATCACTTGTTAGAGCAATATCACCACTACTATAAATTTTTAATTCTTTTCCAACCGCAAGAGCTGTATTTATGTTATCACCAGTTATTAATTTAATATCAATATCAGCTTCTTTTATTAATTCAACCCCTTCATAACTTTCAGGTCTTAATTCATCTTGAATTAAAATAATTCCGATAAATATTAAATTATCTTCATTTGGTTTATCGTTATAAGCAATCGTAATAACTCTATTTCCTTTTTGAGTATAATAATTTATGGTAGTTTCAATTTTTAAAGTGTTTCTTAATACTTTTTTCTCACCTAAGTTATTTAAATAATATCTGCATTTAGGAAGAACTTCTTCACTTGCACCTTTAATATAAAATCTTTCTTTAGTAGTTACACTTGAATATTTAAGATTACTGTCAAAAGGATTTGATTTAATTACCTCCTCAGGTGAATATGAAGTTATAAATTTCTTTAACGCTTGATCGGTTGTATTTCCACCAATTAATTTTCCATCAGATATTATTGAGGCATTATTAATATTAATTGAAGATGCTACAACATTTAAATATTTAGGATATTTCATAAGCTCTACTTCATCACTATATTTTCTTCCATCATGGTCACATACTCCTATTACTGATAGAGCACCTCTAGTTAAAGTTCCAGTTTTATCAGTTAAAAGGACATTTAATGAACCAGCTGTTTCAATACCTACTAATTTTCTTACTAAAACTTGATCTTTAAGCATCTTTTTAGTATTAATTGAAAGTACTAAAGCAACCATCATCGGAAGACCTTCAGGAACAGACACAATGATTATTGTCACTGACAGAGTTAAAGCATAAATTAAATTATCAACCAAATATACTGGATTTCTTAAACTAAGTAATATCTCTGATGGTACAAAATTATTACTAATTATATAAACTGATAATAAGTATGAAATAAAAACTAGTATAGCAGCAACATAACCGATTCTACTAATAAACTTAGCAAGCTCCCTTAATCTTAATTTAAGCGGACTATCATGATCTTGCTCAGTTAACTGCTTAGCTGCAAGCCCATAAACTGTATTTAATCCAACATGAGTTATTTTCATGGTACATTCTTTAGAATAAACAACACTTCCTTTGTAAAGAGTGTTTTTTTCACTTACCTTGTTAGTTGCTGCATACTTATTTACTTCATAACTTTCTCCAGTAAGAGCTGACTCATCTACAGTTATTTCTCCCTTAATTATTATTCCATCTGCTGGAACCGCTTCACCAGATGATAAAAAAACAATATCACCAACTACTAAATCTTCACTTAGTACTTCTGTTGTTATATTATTTCTTCTAACCTTTGAATAAACTTCATTATTTTTATCAAATAACTTCTTAAATGCTTTTCCACTTCCATATTCACTTATTGAAGAAATAAATGAGGCGAGAAATATAGCTATTAATATTCCAAGCGTTTCAAACCAATCAAACTCCCTAAATAAAAAAACTACTTTAACTGATAAAGCAATTAATAGAATCTTTATTATTGGATCTCCTAAAGATTCAATAAGTAATTTTATGAATTTGTTTTCATCTTTTGATTCTATTTTGTTACTACCATGCTTTTTTTTACTTTGAATTACTTCTTCATCATTTAATCCAGCCCATTCCATAACTTGTCCTCCGTTTAAATATATGATTATTTTTATTAGAAATTACAAATTAATATCATTTTAATATTTTAATCATATACTAGACAAAATAAAAAAACTCCAATTTCAAGTTGAAGGTTTTTTAATCACAAACAAAAAAGTAGCAATATAAGTAGCGATATAATCTTTATGTTAACATTCACTCTATTTTTGTGTATTTAACAATCTAATCATTTAAGTTTAAAATAGAAATACTTATGTTAACAATGTTTGATAAATACTTTAAAAGGAATATGCCAAATAGTTTAATGTATATATAGTTTACAAAGTGTACACAAAGTGTGTAAAGTACACTCTGGTTTTACACTTAGTTATTGTAAAGCGACCATTATTAAAATATAATTGGTGTGTAAAGGAGAGTGTGTAACCATTGTCAAAAAAATAAAAATAATCATATTAATGTTTTTATTCACGGCCTCTTTAGGACTTATGAGTAATACCTATTCTAGGTATGTTGCAAGTGCTAAGAGCGATATTAATGTTACTTTTTCTAAATGGCAAATATTACTAAACAATGAAGACATTACTCAAAGTAGTGATTCATCAATTAATATTACTCCAGTTATAGAAGAAAACGAAAATATTGCTAGTAATACTTTAGCACCGTCATCAAAAGGTTATTTTGATATCGAAATAGATCCATCTAATGTTGACTTATCTTTTAAATATACAGTTGAATTAAGTATCAATAATGAATTTATTCCTGATGTTATGATAACCAAGTATAGCATAATTCCTGAAACGCATATTGATGGTGAAGAAATAGAAGTTATTTCCTTAGAAGAAACTTCAATTGTCAACGCTCTATTTTACGATAATAATGTAGATGAGTTTAGTTTTGAACCATTTACAATTAGGATTTACTTCCAATGGTATGAGGGCGAGAATGAAACAATGCTTGATGAAGATGATACAGAAATAGGACTACTAGCTACAACTGAAGAACTTACTTTAGAAATGAGTGCTGAGATATCATTCGAGCAAATAATAGATTAAAATCATACAAAAGCACTATAATTACTTTCCTCTTTAGTGCAAAAAAACAGCTTATGCTGTTTTTTATTTATGACAATTATTTTCTTTGAAGTTACTCTCTATACACATTTAAGTGGAAACTTTCGTTTTTGCACTTATATCATCTCTGATTAACTAAGTGAATCAGAACTAGACCAGCGGAAAGAACTACTTATTCGAATTCACACTACAATTGGCGTTGTTGAAGTTGAACATCGTGCTATTCTCCCAATTAGCTCTGAGATTGAAGCAAGAGTTTGAGGCAAATTTACAACTTTATCCAGATAGCGAGAATATATCTAGCTATATTAGCAAATATATTACCTATACTTGCTCATATAACCTGAAATATAGCATAGCCATATTTCAAAGTTACTCGCACACTCGCAAAAAAATTTTTCCCGACTGCAGGCTCTTGTGGCTTTCAGCCACCGAGCTCGCAGCCCTATTTCCTCTCTCTACTATAGCATAACGAAATAGTTGATTTTTGCTTCTTATATTTAACTCACTCAAGGACGCCCTTCG
>DUUS01000036.1 GCA_012841465.1 Mollicutes bacterium | reverse complement strand
ATTTCAGTACCAGAGCTACCATCTAGAGGATCTCCAGGTTTTACTTCTTGACCACTATCGGTATATTTTAATGATTTTAGCTTAACACCATTTCCGGCTGCAAAATCTTTGGCAGCGTTAATAAGTTCTAAACCTTTATTTGATCCTTTTTCAAGTTTAATTGATTTAAATACCAATTCGTCAGTCAAAGTTCTATCAATACCTTTTTGATTAAATAAAGCAGGATCTCTATAATCACTTATATCCCAAAAACGAGCTGGTATTTTTCTCAAAATAATCTTTTTTGTTTTTAATCAAATTAACTATGGTTTAAAAGGATTTGAGAAATCTAATAATTAAATATTTTTAATATATTGCTTAGTAAATCTATATTGGTTATTAATAATAATAATTTATTTCTGGCTCGTGTCAGACCCTGATAAAGAAGTTGATTATATACGTAATTTGGATTAGGATGTATTTCAGATTTGAGTTTATTATTTTTATAATAAAAACTTTCATTAAGAACCATGCAAACATTATCAAATTCTTGTCCTATAACTTTATGTGTACTATTCTCACTATCTTGATAATCTAGATTGGAATTATATAAAGATGTTGTGTAAGTAATATATGTATATTCTTCATTTTTCTTTAATTCTGCTAATTCATTTGCATCTTTATTGTTTGAAACATATATAATTTCGACATTTTTTATTCTTCGATTATTATTAATTTTTGATAAATCATATAGACATGTAATGAAGTAAGATAAGTCTTTATTGGTTCGAATTTTATTTGTTAATGTATTATGATTTAAGGAGCATGTTTCTTTAATAATTTCTACAACACTACTGTTAAATTCAGAATGAGACATCCTTTGTTTTTCATCATATGAAAATATACAAGTAACGTTTAACTCTTTTGTTATTTCAATAATTGATGATATTTGCTTCTTGTGAAACCTATGAGTTTCATCAGTGATTAAAACATCAAAAGATATATCCCGAATTTTTTCATAGTTTTTTATTGGTATTATTGTTATATTGCTAATTTTTTCAGTTAAGGTTTTGTGTCCAGGAGATAAGATGCCTCCATGAATAATTACAACTTTATATTGACTTGATAAGGATTTAGCAATATCATAAATCAATAACGTTTTACCAGTTCCAGCATTCCCCGTAATTCCGTGATAAACTCCATTTTTTTATTTACTGATTCTATAATTTTTGTTTTTATCGCCTTTTGGTGTTCTGTTAACAAATAATTCCCAGAAATAAATTTCTCTGGGTTACTTATTGGCGAAACAAGAATGTTTTTGGGAGCAAAAAATTCATCAATATCTAATTTCTCATATTTATCTACTGATATATTCTTTTTAAAAACTTCTAGATCAATTTTCTGTAAATCTTCATTAACCAATGTATAAAATTCATTAGTATGAGCAAAATATGTGACTACAAAAACTTTCTTTTTTATGATTTTTAAATAATGGTGATTTTGAATTAATTGTTTTTTTACTTTATCCATTGAGACATTATTGCCTTTTATCTCAATATTTATACATTTTTGGGGTGTGATTTTTATTAAATCAAATTCCTTTGATAATTGTGGTATCTCGTAGCCAATAAGATACCCTGATGCAAGACGGTAATCAAGTTGTGTATATTCTAAAAAATCTTTTATATTTATTATTTCATTATGTCTATAATTTTTTGTTGTTTCTCCCCTTAAATAATCAAAATATTTTTTTGAAACATCTTCGTTCTTTATAAGTTTTATGACTTCATATAAATTTATATATTTCTGCACTTTATCACCTAATTAAACCGCTAAACAACCTCATATTTGTATGTTGCTAAAAAGGTTACTGGATCTAATATGAAACTATCCTGTATTGGTCCCTTAGCATAGTAATATTTAGGTTGAGTAGAATCAACATCAAATATTCTTAATACTCTATATCTATCTTTTTCAACATTAGATACTTCAACTTGGTTTTTACTTACATAAAAAGGTGAATCAACTCGATCAGATGTACTCTTAACCTCAATGCAGATTTTAACTTCTTTACCATCAATTATATCAACAGACGCAATATCATACCCAATTGAGTCTGTTTCATTAGATAGCCATCTAAGTTTCTTTTCAATATTAATAACTCCTAATCTTTCTAACCTATTTCTTTCTATTTGCAAGGCGAAAAATTAGCCTTGCAAGCCTATTCTTGCGTTATCTCTTGCAATTCTTATATAATCAAGCTTTTGTCTTTGGATTGAGCTTCTAATACGATTGTATTTTTTAGATTTGGCTATTCCTTTTTTAACTTCTTTTGGTGTTGGTTCAACATCAACTAAAGTAACAAAAGTTTCGTTTAACTCATATTTGATTTTATCAATTGCTTTGTCAAAAGCAATTGCATCATCGATATTATTAACAATCTTAATAATAT
>DUUS01000035.1 GCA_012841465.1 Mollicutes bacterium | reverse complement strand
CTAATAACAAGATAATTAAATCTATAATCTCTTTTAAAGAAAACACACCTGTTACTATATCATAAATAAAATATATTAAAATAAATGTAAAATAACCGATCAGAAAAATCAAATATTTTTTAAAATGTAATTTTTCTTTTACTTCTGTTTTCATTTTTACCACCTTTCTTCTATTATTCTCTCAGCTACGTAAACTCCACTAGCTGATGCATGAGATAGTGAGTGAGTTACTCCACTTCCATCTCCTATTATGTAAAGTCCCTTATATTTTGTTTCCAAATTTTCATCGACTTCTACGTCCATATTATAAAATTTAACTTCAACTCCATAAAGAAGGGTATCATCATTTGCTGTACCTGGTGCTATTTTATCTAAGGCATAAATCATTTCAATTACACCATCTAAAATTCTCTTTGGTAGTGCTAAACTTAAATCACCTGGAGTTGCTGCTAAAGTTGGTCTTGTTGTACTTGATTTTAATCTTTTTTCATTAGTTCTTCTTCCTCTTTCAAGATCACCAAATCTTTGAACTATTACTCCACCACCAAGCATATTTGATAATTTAGCAATACTCTCGGCATATTCAGTACTATCTTTAAATGGCTCTGAAAATCTTTTTGATACAAGTAAGGCAAAGTTAGTATTTTCAGTTTTCTTTGATTCTTCATCAAAACTATGTCCATTTACTGTAATAATACCATTAGTATTTTCGGTTACTACTACTCCCTTTGGACACATGCAGAAGGTTCTGACATTATCTTCAAACTTTTCAGTTCGATATACTATTTTACTTTCGTATAACTCATCAGTTATATGTGAAAATATTTCTGCGGGAATTTCAACTCTTACCCCAATATCAACGCGGTTTGATCTGGTTTTAATATCTAAGCTTTTACATACTTCTTCCATCCATTTACTACCGCTTCTTCCAACTGATACAATACATTTTTTGGCAGTATAAGTTTTATCTTTAGTATATACTTTATATAAATCTTTTTCTGTTTCTATTTTAATTACATCAGTATCAAAATAAAAATCAACTTTTTCTTTTAAAAGGTCATATAAATTTTCAAGAACAATATAGTTTTTATCTGTTCCTAAATGTCTTACTTCAGCATCTAAAAGCTGAAGTTTATTTTGCATACAAATCTTTTTTAAACTTGATCCTGATGTTGAATATTTCTTAGTACCTTTTCCACCATACTTTAAGTTTATTTCGTCAACATAATTCATTAAATCGATGGCTTTTTCTCTTCCAATATATTCATATAATGTTCCACCAAAATTATTAGTTATATTATATTTTCCATCAGAAAAAGCGCCTGCTCCACCAAAGCCATTCATAATTGAACAAATCGGACAATTAATGCAAGTTTTAATATTCTTTCCATCAATCGGACATTTTCTTTTAGATAGTTCTTTTCCTTTTTCAAATACTGCTATTTTTAAATTTGATTTAGTAGCAAGTTCATAAGCTGTAAATATCCCTCCTGGTCCTGCTCCTACAATAATAACATCATACATCTTTAATACTCCTTAATTATTTTTATATTCATATAATTTTTTCACTTCTTTAATTGATAAGCTTCGATATTCTCCACTTTGAAGATTATCTAACTTTAAAAATCCATATTCTATTCTTGTTAGTTTATCAACCATATAACTCATCTTTTCAAAGATTTTTTTGATTATATGATTTCTTCCCTCTATTATAGATATTTCAACTAGATTTTTATTTTTAATCTTTAATCTAGTAGGAACTACTAATCTACCATCTATTTTAATACCTTTTTTTAATTTATGGAAATCATCTATTGAAAAATCTCGATGTAATTTAGCAACATATTTTTTAACAACTTTATTACTAGGATGCATTAAAACATTAGCAAGCTCTCCATCATTAGTTAAAATAAGTAATCCAGTCGTATCATAATCAAGTCTTCCCACTGGATAAATTCTTTTATCAGTATCAATAAAGTGAGTTACTGTTTTTCTTCCCTTATCATCTAGAGTAGTAGTAACTACTCCTCTTGGTTTATTAAGTAAATAATAAACTTTATCTTCTTTTTCTAAAATTTTACCATCTACAATAATTTCATCACTGCCACTTACTTTAGTACCTAAAGTAGTAACTTTTTCTCCATTAACAAATACTTTACCAGCCTTTATTAAATCTTCTGCTTTTCTTCTGGATGCGTAACCAGCCTGTGCTATAACTTTTTGTAATCTCATCTATATTCACCACCCTTAGTTTACCATAACTACATATAGAAGTATATAAATAAAAATGCACTTAATTTTTTCAAGGCAATTATTTGTTATATAAAATATTAATGTCAACCGGACCACTTACTCCTGGTATTCTTCCAGATGATGTCATTTGCCACATAACATAATCACCATCATAATCTGTTTTATTTGTATAGTGTGCAAGCCATACTGGATAATTTTTTCTATTATCCCAGAAGTTTTCTAAATAAGTTTTACTACTATAGAGCATACCTTCATAATTAGAATTGTTGATAGTTTCAATAAATGTATTGGCTATTTCATTTAATTCATATAAACTTATTCTATGTTTTCTAAATTTAGGAAAATCTTCCCAGTCAAAAACAACTGGAAGATCTAACTTTTTATTACCAAGCACATCTATAACCCAAAGAGCATGTTCTTTAGCTTCTTTAACGCTTGATGCATCAGTATAAAGATATACTCCCACCTTTAGTCCTGCTTCTTTAGCCTTTCTTATATTATCTTCATAATAACTATCGATTGCTAAGTTTTTAGTAACGCTTCCTTGATAACCAAGGCGAATCATAACAAAAGTAGCTCCTGCTTCTTTAACCTTTTCATAATCAACATCCTTTTGCCATGATGATACATCAATTCCAAAGGT
>DUUS01000034.1 GCA_012841465.1 Mollicutes bacterium | reverse complement strand
TACAATGATTGTAATATTATTTCAGAGTTAGCCATTAAAATGTTTTACACAACTTAAAATTACTATTTTACTGTGCAATACTTACTTGACCATATATTTATTTTTGTGAAAGACTAAATTAACCACTATTTATATAACTGGTCAATTTACTTTGGCAATTGAAGGACAATTTTACACTATCTTTTTCGCCATTTATTGTTGATTATTGTCGAAAATATGTTATTATTATAATAAAGGTGAGTAGTTTGCCCTAGATTTTTTTATGCAGACAGGAGTATCATTATGAAATACAAATTAGGTTTTATTGTTTTATCAATTACAATAATGATTGGTGCTGTACTGTTTATAGCACACAATCGACAAAACCAATTATTTAAAACATTTATTAAAGATGGTTATGTTTTGTCATTTAATAACAAAAGTACGACTAATTCTTCAGTTAAGTATTATTTTAAAAATGGAACTAAATATAAAAGCAAATATTCTGAAAAGATAACTTTTACTGATATAGATGGAAATGAAGTTAATGTGGATAATAATAATATCTTACATTATTTAGATGGTTCAATAAGTTTTCTTAAAAAAAGTGTTATAGTAAACACAGATGAATTATCTGATAAAAATTTAAAATATTATAATATTTTTGAAGATAAAATTATGGAAAAACATAATGCAGCTTATCATGTAACAAATGGAGATAAAAGAATATCATTTACTAATTTTATTATTAAAGTTTCAGATAGTAAATATTTAATATCATCTCCAAATTTAAAATTAGTTACTAGTGAAAGTACTCGTGAGTTTGATAGTTATTTAGAACTTAATATAATTGATGGAAATATTATTAGATTAGAGAATCAAGAAGTTTCACTTCAAACAGTTTCATCTGACGTGAAAATTTTTTTGAATGATAATACTTTACTTGATTTAAGTAATAATAAAATATATTACAACAATGAAGAGAAGTTTTCTTTAAGTCAATTAGTAATTGATTCAGATGATAATATACCTCTTATTCCTGATGATGAAGTAATTGAAGATGATAAGGATGAAGAAGATAATAATACTGGTGGAAGTATTATTGATGTTGGTGATAATGAGTATGATGAAGAGATAGAGGAAGATATTAAGAATTTACCTACTTTTTCAATTACTGATATGGATGTTACTTCTAATAAAATGTCAGCAACTATAGTCTTAGTTGATGATGATAATATGCTAATGGGTAATGTTTATGTGAAAATAATAGAAAATCAAACAGGAAAGACTGTTTATATGACTGAAGAATCAACTGGTTCATATATTCTTGATGTTACAGTAGAGAATTTAAGTCCGAATAATAGTTATACACTTATTATGAATTCAGAATATATAAAAGAAGGAATAGTGTTTAACCGTGATTTTCTTATTAAAAACTTTAGAACTGAATTAATAGGTATTTACTTAGAGAAAGACTATTTTACAACAACTAGTTTGAGTTTTAAACTAAGTGCTGAATCTTATTCAAAAGTTAGGCAAGCTGAAGTACTACTTATTAATAATAAAAATGAAATAATAAAAAGAGTTGACGCAGATATTAATGAAGCTAAAGCTGGTCTAGATATTTTATTTGATAGTCTTACTCCAAATACAGAATATAAGATAATTGTTACTAATTTTCTATATGAAGATATAGTTATAGCTGATGGTTATGAGATTGTATTTGAAGCAAGTACTTTAAAAAACCGGCCAACTTTTGGAGAGGTATCATCAATTATTGATAAGAAAAATGGAGTATTTACTCTAAAATCAAATAGGGTAAGCGATGTAGATAATGGTATAGTTAGTTTTAAATATGAGGTTTATGATGCTAGATTAATAACTGACCCTAGTGTACCACCAATTACTGTAATAGAAAAAGATAGTCCAACTTCAATAGACATACCAGTTGATGAAGTTAGTATATTTAGAGGTGTTCCATATTCATTTAAATTAGTAGCTGACTTTTATGATAATGAGAAACATATAGAATATGAAAGTGAATTTAGTTCAGTATTTAAAATGGATGGGGTTGAATTTCCTACTGTAAGATTTGATGCTACAAATGTTACTTTTGAAAGAATTGAAGGAAATTTAATAATTGTAGATAATGGTAATACAATTTCATTTGATAATAATATAATTACAGTAGTTTATACAAATTCACTAGGACATAGTAAATCATTTACTACTAGTGGAAATTTATCTATTCCAGTTTCAATAAATAATTTAAGAGCAAATGAAACATATGTAATTTCAGTTTATACTAGAGTTAATCTTCAAGATGGTAATCCACCAATAGATAGTTGCTATATAGGAAGCGCGATCGTTAAAACTGAAGAACCAGCTGATTTATTTGCTAGTATGAATGTAAATTCCGATAGTGTAACAAATGCCTTTCTTATAGAAGCTACCTTAAATGGAAAAGAAGGTTATGATAATCTTCTTGAAGCAAATACTCTAACTGGTTTAATATTTAATTTATATGCTGGGAAGAGTACAAATGGACCTCTAGTTAAATCTGTTAGAAAAGTAGATAGAAATCTTGCTCCATATGTAAGTGATTTAAAAGAACTTTATTATGATAATTATTTTAATATAACTCCTGAATTTTTTGGAGTATCTAATAGCGATATGCACGAGGAATTCTATACTATCGAAATATCAAGAGGTTATGATTATACTGATTATGAAAATGTAATACAGATTCAAGATAGAGTGGTAACAGTTAAATCAAATGGGTTTATTCCTGATTTACCAAGTAACCCAAGTGATGCTTTAGAAGTTGCTCCTATTAGAAATAAAGATGCTGGTGATAGGTATCGCTCTGATTTAAAAGCAGAGACTATCGTTGGTTATAAAGTAAGAGGATCATATGATAATAGTAGGTTATATGCTAAATATTTAAAATATTATATATATGATGCACGTACTAATAATGTCCTCGATCCAGATGGAGTAATAGTTTCAGTAGATGATACTGGAATAATCCATCCACATAATTTCTATCTAGAAGATGGAACAAATTATAACTCAATTGACCATGACTTTAGAAGAGGAAACGAGTACTACTTTACTTATGAAGCATATCTTGATTTAAATCAAGATGGAATTGCTGAGACAAAATATCCTCAAAATAATATTATTCTTAAATCAGAAAATGTTCAACCCTTGAAACAAGAACCAGAAATAAAAATGTATCCTTCACTTTCTACATCTAACTCAATGAAGATTAAATATATGGTAAATGATGTAGACAGCGCAATGGTAGAAGATGTATTTTATAATAAAATAAATGGTAGTCAAAGAAGTTTAGTAAACATTCAAAAAAATTCAAATGATTATTTAGAAGCAAACTTAACTAACTTAATAGCTGGTGATTTATTAGTAGAAACAGAACTTGCATTAATAAAAGATGAAAGTTATCTTACTAGAAGAGCGCATATAAACCAATACTTTGATTCAGTATTTAATATGAAAACTCTTTCATTTCATACAGTAGTTGATACTAACCGTTTAATTATAAGTATATTAGATTATGATGCTAACATTAACTATATAAAAAGAATTTCTGCTTTAAAAGTAACAATGAGATCGGGTTCTAAAGTAGTAGTAAAAGATAATGTTCCTCTTGATGATGATTTAGTAGTAATTGACCTTGCTGAATTAAAAGATTTAATCAATGAGAACATAACTGTAGAAGTAGAGGCTTACTATGACTCAGGAATTACTGGTTTTGATATTAAAGACTCTAAACTAGCACTTCAAAATATATTAACAAGCGGACTTGGTGGTAACTACTTAACAATAAATAATCAAAATAATTTACGTGAAGATTTTACCGCTAGTGGGTCAATTTATAATATAACTCATAACCCTACTAATTTAGTTCTTGAAAATTTAAGTTCTAATTTAAATAAAACCATAAATACAGTAACTGATAATCGTGGTATTATGCATAATTATGAATATCTAATTCCTAAAAAACTAGAGTTATCTAAACTAAATGGAGATGGAAGTGAAGTATTTTCATTTGATAATATA
Source organism: Mollicutes bacterium (assembly GCA_012841465.1). Classification (GTDB taxonomy): domain Bacteria; phylum Bacillota_I; class Bacilli_A; order RF39; family UBA660; genus DUUS01. The sequence goes on along the minus strand of DUUS01000034.1, from coordinate 18,106 downwards.
GTTCCAGGTGTTAGTTTACTAGATGATAATGGAAGACTTAATATTTCATCAACACTAAGAACAGCAAGTGTATATTTAAAGTTTTATGGTGCTGATGCATCTGAAATAAGAGATGATGAGTTTTATATAGAATTATATGAAACTGATGAATCAGGTAAAACAAGTGAATTAATTAATACTGAGTATGTTAAAGTTTCAGGTATAAATTATCAAGTAGATTTTAATAATTTAAACCCTAAAACAGAATACTTTATCAAAGTATTTGCTGATGTCCATAATGGATCAGAATATATAAAAACTCAGTTGTATGATGTTGATTTTCAAACCAATACTAAAATTCATTATTTTTCTACTTTATCAGTAGTAGGAATAACTAATACTGAAGTTAATTTTGAAGCAATTGATTATAATACTAAAAATATATCTATATCTTATAACCTAGATGAGATTGTAGGCTATGACAAAATTAACTATAAACTTTATGAACATATTTTAAATGAAGATGGAATACTAGAAACAGTAGAAGTAGATACACATATTTCAGATGATATTATCTTTAAAAGAACAATGGTAAAAAAGATACCTTGTCCACCTGGATCTGGTTTTAACTTTGATACCGACTATACCTTAGTCATAACACCAATTGCATATATTACCGTAAATGGTGAACAAGTAGAAATTGAACTTGATGATATTGTAAATCATACTTTTCACTTAGAACAACTACTCCTTCCATTTGTTGGAGTAATGGGGACAGCAACAGATGACCTTGGTCTTGAGTTTAAAATTAGTATTGCTGATATTAATAAAATAATAGTAAATGGTACATATACAATTAAAATATTAAATGAAAATGGAAATGATATTACTCCAGATGAGTATAAGTATACTGATTTTCCAATTAATACTTTAAATAATACAATAACCATTGTTAATTTAGAGAGAGCTACTACTTATACACTAGTAGTAACTACTTATATAGATAGAGATAATAATTTAACCAATATAGAAAGATATGAATCACAGTACCAAAAAACAACTTTAGATGACTCTGGTATAGATATTGGAGATTTATATACAGCAATGAACTTTGATTCAAAATCTAAGATAGACTTACTATTTTATAACAGTTATAAATTAACTTATATAACAGAAATAAGATACTCAATATATAATTTTGGTGGATTTGCTTTAAATGGAACAGATAATTTTATTCCAACTCAAGTAACTTCATCAGCTGGGAATTATTATTTATTCACTCTTCCAGAAGTACTTGCAGCTAGTGGAATTTATCATGTTGAATTGCAGTTTCTCTATGAGGGAAGAATTGTAAAAACAGCAACAAAGGAACATAATTACATAACTAGTTAAGAGGATATTATGAGAAAGTTAGGTACAAAAAACATTAGATTATTTATACTTTTTACAGTAATTGTTATTGCCACAATAGCAATATTTATCTATGGAGTTAAAACTGTACTTTCTTATGATAAAAGTATCTATCAAGTAGAAGAGGGAACTTACTTTTTTGATAATAAAAATAATGTTATTAACTTAAAAGAAAGTGGAGAAGTATCTAAAAACTGGGATGGTAATTATTATTTAAAAACAAATTTAGAAAAATATAACTTAGGAAAGCAAACTATATCATCAAGTAATGAAGATTATAGAATATATGCATATGGAACTATCTATCAAACATTTGAAGACGGTACAGTACTAAAACATGATGGTAAAACAGAAATAGTTAAAAATACTTCTGCCTCATTTTATAAATTAGCTGATCGTAGATATTTAATGGTAGATAAAGAAATTGTTGATGATAAAAAAGAAATAATAGGTTCTAGTTACTTATATATAATACTTGATAAGCAAGGTAATGCACTATTATTAAATGATGAACTCAATCTCAAAACTCTTAATTCAGTAATATTAACATCAGATTCATTTAAATTTGATGTAGCTAAAGAGATATTAACATTTAATAAAGAGGAAATAGATTTAAAAAAATTAATTGGAAGTACTAATGAATATGTAGAAAAAGAAATAACTACTAAACCAAAAGAAAAAGATAAAATAGATAATATACCACAGATAACACTTCCAGTTAATAAACATGAACCTAGAGATAGTAAGAAAATAAATTATCAAAAAATGGTATCACTTAATGATACATCTCCTAGTATCACTTTTATAGATGTATTTTATACAGTAATAGATCCAGCAAATACATTCCAGTCTGTTTACTTATTAATAAATAATAATGAAACAACAAATAAGATAGAGTTAAATAAAGAAGAAAATAAATATCGTATTTTGAACTTAGAACCTAATCATGAATATAAAATAAGTTTAGGTTATTCATTTATTGATGAGGAAAATGAAAATAATTTTATTGAAAGAATAGTTGACATTATCAATGTCAGAACAAATAAACCTAAATATGAAATAGAGTTTACCAAAGTAACATTTGATAGAGTATATTTTAACTTAAAAATAGATCCATTATACAAATTAGAATCAGGTGTTTTAACACTATACTCAGATAACACCAAGCTAAGATCTATTTCAATTAATCCAAATAGGGCAGCTACTAGCTCCGGCTGGGAAAGCTATATTGAAATAACAAATTTAGGCTATGAAGTAGTTCTAGCTCTAGAAGATGCTGTTTATAACGGTATGCCAGTAAATTATGAAGCAGTGGCAAAATTTATAAATAATTAAAGGGGTGAAATAAAATGGAATCAATTTTATCATCAACAATCTCAGCAATAGGAAATATGCTCGGACTAGCCTTTTTAGGAATCGGAATTGGAATTGGAATTTTAGGTTCTAAAGTGGCAGAAGCAGTTGGAAGAAATCCTGAAACTAAATCAGATGTTGTTCATTCAGTAATGACAATACTTATTGTAGCAACAGTATTTCTATTATTCTTATTTGCATTTACATTTATGTTATTATTCTTTAATCCATTGGTAGATTAATTATGAATGCACTTATTATAAGTATCTTTATTATAATTATTTTCTTAATTAGTGTAATGACAACTATGTTAATTAATGTTACTAAAGTAGTTAATGATAGGTTAAAGTCATTATTTATAAACAAACTTGAAGATTATAATAATTTAATTGAACTCAAAAATAAAGAGTTACAAAACATTACTTCAAGTGAAGAAAATAAAGAATCTAATATAGAAAAAGAAGTTTATCATGTTAATCCTATTATAGATATACCGTCATATCGAGACTCTAGTATATTAAAAGATTTAAAAAAGATAAATGAAAAATTTGATTTTGATAATCAAAATATAATTCTAAAGTTTATTCAAAAGAATTATAAATATCAAAATGAGAAGCATTATAATTTATTAAATTCATTAAATGAGAAACTATATTTTGATATAGTTTACGAAGTAATGCTTTATCAAAGTAATGTCCAATATAGTTTTTTAAAGAAAATAGCTTCAAAAGAAGAATTAAAATATTTAGAAAATTATAAAAAAGAAGACTTTAATATTTTAGAATTTAAAAATCATATTGAAAATTTAATAGATCAAAATGATCAAACCATTTATGTTAGAGTCGGAAAAAAAGAAGAAAATTATGATCATTTAAATAATAATATTAAAACAATCTATGATGAATCAATAATTAAAGGTATAAAAATAGTTTACCAAAATAAATTATTTGATTATAGTTTATGATAGAAAGGAAGATGCATTATGAGTTATATAGAAAATTTACTAGATAATAAAATAGATAGTATGAAAAAAGCTGAAAATGTTTATGATACTGGTAAAATAATTAAAGTAAAAGATTATATAGTAGAAGCTAAAGGTCTTTTAAATGTTGGCTTTTTTGAACAAGTAAATATAGGTGATAAAGCAATAGGCTATGTAATTGAAATTCTAGCTAACTCAGTAATAATTGCTATCTTAAAAGAATATAAAAAAATAAATGTTCGTGATATAGTTTATGGAACTAATGAAGAATTTAAATCATATATTTCTAATCATTATATAGGAAGAATATTTGATATTTTTGGAGAAGATAAACTAGTTAATAAACCATTTACTGATTTAGCTAAAATTAAAATAGAAAATCCTAATATACCATTTATGGACAGAACAAGTGTTAGTCGTCCACTTTTAACTGGAATATCAGGTATTGACCTGATATTCCCAGTAGGTAAAGGACAAAGACAATTAATAATTGGAGATAAAAAAACAGGTAAAACTCAACTAACACTTGATATAATTGTCAATCAAAAGGGAAAAAAGGTTTTATGTATCTACGTTGCAATTGGTAAAACTAAAAAAGAAGTAAAAGAAATCTATTATGAGTTAAGTAAAAGAGGAGCACTCGAATATACCATGATTCTTGCAGCTTTTAATGATGAAAAACCAACAGTACTTTCACTAACACCATATATAGCATTATCAATAGCAGAATACTACCTTTCATATAAACATGATGTTTTAGTAGTTATAGATGATTTAAAAAGACATGCTGATGCATACAGAGAGATTAGTTTAATATCAGGTAAGAATCCAGGAAGAGATGCTTACCCATCTGATATATTCTATACCCATTCAAGGATGCTTGAAAAAGGTTGCCAGCACAAAAATGGTGGTTCAATAACAATAATCCCAGTAGTAGAAACAAAGGGAGGAGATATAACTGACTATATCTCTACTAATATAATTTCTATTACTGATGGTCAAATAGTACTTTCAAGTAAAAACTTTAATAAAGGACAAAAACCAGCAATTGATTATGGTCTTTCAGTATCTCGCTTGGGTGGAGCTGTTCAAGAAGAAAGTATGAAAATACTAGGTGCTAAAGTTAGAAGAATATTACTTGATTATATTGAAAAAAGAGAAGTATATGAACTAGCAAACTTTGATGAAATGAGTCCTACATTAAAAAGTGAAATGATAAATGGAAAAAGAATATTAGATAATTTAAATCAATATAAATATTCTCCTAAAACAAAAGAAGAAATAATTGAGTCATTTGATTTTATTAAGGAGCTCAAATGAGAATAAAAAACGTCGTTAAAGTAATGAATTTCCATTCTCTTTTAAGAGTAGATTCAGCTAAAAAGAAGGCTGATAAATACCTTGAAATAGAAAAAGAACTAACTAAGATGATTACTACTGTGCAATATAATCGTAATTTAATGTTAGATAATAAAAGTTTAAAACCTAATAAAAATAACCCAGTACTAGATATTTATATAGGTAATGATTATGGATTTTGTGGTAATTTTAATCAAAAAATAAATGAAGAAATGGAAAGTCATGAGAATAATCATAAAATAGTTATTGGTAAAAAGATGAGAGATATTAAAAGTAACTTAATTCTTAAAATATCTAAAGAAGAATTAAAAGATAAATTTAATTTAATTGAAGAAATAATATTTAAAGGAATTAAAGAAATGTCTTATAGTCAAATTAATGTTATTTATAATCATTACAATAGTATTAATAGTTTTACTTTAACTAGAAAACCATTATTTCCAGTAGAATTTGAAAAAGATAACATAAATAATTACAATGAAGACTTCGTAATAGAAGCTGATATTAATAACATCTTTGTAAACTTAATTACTACCTATATCAGCTACCAGCTTAAAATAGCTGATGCAAGCAGCTTTGCTGCTGAAAATGTTATGAGACAACAAATAACTAGAGAATCACTTAAAAAAATAGATGAACTCGAATACTACAAAGAAAGAGAAAAGTCCAAAGAAAAGAAAGAAAAAGATTTTAGAAAAATAATAGAAAATTATCGAAGAAAGGTATCTTAATATGATAGGGAAAATAATAGCACTCTCAGAATTAAACGTAAAAATATTATTAAATTCTAGCAAAGAAGTTAAAATTGGTGACATATTATTTTCTAGTGAGAATAATGCCTTTTTCGAGATTGCTGAAATAGAAGGTAACATTGCTATAGGTATACCATTTTACCGAGTTACTGGTCTTAAAAGAGGAATTATATTAAGTAAACTAGATACCGGCCTTAATATTCAATACTCTGATGAAATACTAGGAAAGGTATTTAACTCTTATGGAGATTTACTTGATGGTCAAAAATTTAAAAAGGAAACCAAAAGAACTGTATACATAGATAATCCTGATTTAAGTGATGTAAATACAGAAGGAGAAATACTCTGGACTGGAATTAAAATAATCGACTTTTTTGCTCCCCTTGAAAAAGGATTTAAGATGGGACTACTTGGTGGTGCAGGTGTGGGTAAGACTGTTTTAATAAAAGAGTTAATAAATAATGTTTATACAAACTTTGGCTCAAATGCTGTGTTTGTCGGAATTGGCGAGAGATCAAGAGAGGGAAAAGAACTCTATGATGAAATGAAAGAAGCAAATTTACTTGATAAAATGACAATGATATTTGGTCAAATGGGAGAAAATCCAACTTCTAGATCTAAAGCTATTTATGGTGGACTGACACTAACTGAGTATTTAAGAGATGAAAAAAAGCAAGATGTATTATTATTTATAGATAATATGTATCGCTATGTTCAAGCAAAATCAGAAATATCTACTGAATTAAAACAAATGCCAGTAGAAAATGGTTACCCAACTACTATGGTATCTGATATAAGTGTTATAGAGGAGAGAATCAATTCAAATTCAAATGGTACAATCACTTCATTCCAAGCTATTTATGTACCAGCTGATGATATGAATGATGAAGCTGTTCAAGCAATTATCTCTCATATGGATGGTCAAATAGTCCTTGATCGTAAGATAGCCGAAAAGAATCTCTACCCAGCTGTTAATGTTTTTAAAACTAGAAGTAAATTAATTGATGTAGAAAAGATAGGGGAGAAACACTATAACCTTGTTGAAGAAGTAATTAAATATTTAACAAGACATGAAGAGTTGGAAGAAATAATTGCTGTTTTAGGTATTGAAGAATTATCAATAGAAGATAAAAATATATTCTTTAGATCAAGAAAATTAAGGAACTACTTTACTCAGCCAATGCATGTAGCAGAGGATTATACCAATATTAAAGGAGAAGTAGTAGACATTAAAGATGTACTCTTTGATGTAGAATCTATACTTGAAGGTAAATATGATGATGTAGATGAATCAGAGTTTGCATATATAGGAAGGTATCATGGAAAAGAACATAACGATTAAAATATTTACTCTCTCAAAAGGTCTAGTAATAAAAGACGATGTAAAATTAATAAGAATTAAAAGTAGTAAATATAATCTTCTTATTTTACCAGATTATTTACCTATAATAGGTGAAATAGAGGGAAGTATTGATATAGAAACAGTAGATGATACTTTAAACTACCAAGATATTAATGCTTACTATATGCACAGTAATAATATATTTAACTTAATCATTAAAGAGGGATAGTATGATAAATGAAGTATATCTAGGTATAATTGATTATTCTAGTTTTATAATATTTGTTTTAATCTTAACTTTAATTCTTGGAATTTATCTTAATTATAAATTTAAAAGATTTAAATTTGATATTAAAAATATAAAATTATATTCTTTATTTTTAAATTTAGATAGACAAGCAATTATTTCATTTTCAGCATCTTTAATAAAATATATGTTTATTATTTGGCATTTAATATTTATGCCAGAATTTAGTACCTACACCATTTTATTATTAATTCTTCTTAGTTTAATAGGACCTACAAGTATTGATAGATATATAAGTATCATTCCTGATTTATTTAATAGTGGAATTGAGTATACAATCTTAATTTTAATTAAATATTTAATTGAATACTTAAAAGAAGTAAATGTAATCTGGTATGTAGTACTAATGATAATACTACTAATAATATTTATAATTATAAGTTCTACTTATTCTTTATTTAAAAGGATAAATGATATTTTAGTAAGGGAGAAAAAACAATATGAGAAATAATATACTTAAGATAGGTGCTTTATTTACTTTAATAACTTTAATAACTTTAATAATTGTTTTAATATTAACATTTACATTCAAAAAAGAGTTAGAAGAAGAAGTATTTGAAAACCATGACTTTTATCAATATTTATCAGGTATTAAATTTGACTATACAGGTAATTTAAAGATAACTAAAAACAAAGAAATAACAGAGTTAAACATTGATAATTATAAAGTAATCTTAGATACTACTCCTCTATATTTTACTAATGAAAGTAAAGTATTATTCCCTAAAACAATGTCAATAGTACTCCCTAAAGCTAGCGGAGTTCAATATAAAATACCGTATTTTTCTAAAATAATAAAAGAAGATGATATAATATATTTAAAAAGAGGAGATAAAAAAACACCACTTAATAATTCATTTATTTATGATGGAGTAGATTTATATTTTTTTATAGAAGAAACAACAATCAAAGTAGGAGATACTACTATAAAATTATCTCCAATGTCTTATATAATATTAAATTATTTTGACAATATTCAAATATACGATTATGAAAATAAAGAATATAAGACAATTAATATAAATGAAGATATATATGCAGAATCGAGTGGTTATAAAGTAAATTTAAGTATAGATGCTGTTGTTCATGATGGAAGTTCTAGACTACTAATTAAGAATTTAGATTATTTAAAGAAGTATAAGTAAAAGGAATTAAGTATGAAGAAAACATTTGCAGGAATTTTATTAAGTTTAGTTATAGTTATCATTTTAGTTATTTTTAGATTTAAACCAATCCAAATAATAGACTATGATGGTTTTGTTTTACCTGGAAATCAACTTGCAGAGAATTTATTTAAAGATAGTTTAAATAAAGAAGAAAAGATAATTAAACCAATTAAAGTAAATGCTTATGATAATATCTATAAAAGTCATGGAAAATTATTTGTTGGAGAGAATAAAAAAGTTAATATTAATCCCATATATCCAATATTTACTAATGATAAGCTAGCTGTTGTTAATTTATCAGAGGAAAGTACTCTTATTGATTCAGAATTTAATTTCTATGAAGGTTATCCTAATTTAACATTAACAGGTGGAGAGCTTTATAACAGAGCTGATTTAATGAGGGCAGATGAAATAAATTATTTATTTTTAAAACTTTCAAATTCTTTATATGTAAATTCATCGTTTATAACTATAGAAACATATACTAATAATCACACTATAGATTTAAATAGTATCATTTATTTTGGAGATAATACTATTAAATACTATGAATTTTCTTTAGATGAATTAATCTATAAAGAAATAAATGGAGTAGATTTAGTATCTAAAATTATAGTAGGTAATAATGAGCTTACATATGAAGAATTTTTAATTAATTTAAAACATATATCAGAGAAACAACCAGAAGAAGAAATAATTAAAGAAGAAGATGACGATTCAAATGAAGTAGAAGAAATCTTATATCAAATGCCAGAGGTATCTGCTGGTGAATTTAAAACAAATGTCTACTCAACAACATCATCTTTAAAGATAAGCGATCCCTCATCAGTAATAACTACACCAATTATTTTTGAAGTTAAGTTAGATGGAAGAATATATTTAAGAAGATCTTTTGTTTCATCTGGAAACTTTGAAATTTCTGGTTTATCTCCAAGTGAAACATACCAGGTTAGAGGTTATTATAATTATATAAATAAAGAGGGTCGTGAAGTAGAAAGAACATTTTTTAATGATTCTATACGTACTAAGGGACTTGATACCCTTCCTCCAGTTAAAATATCTTTTGAAAATGGACCTATCTATTCTTCTAAAATAGAAATAATTAATTTTGAAATAATAGAGGGATTAAATACTGAAACACTTAAGGGAGTAAGAAGAGTATCAGTTCATTTAAATGACTCTATTTACAACTTAAATGGAAATGATATAAGTAAATTATTTAATGGAGAAAAAATAACCTATACAAGTCCATCAAACATTCCATCTAATCAAACAATAGACTATGAAATAGTAATGTCAGATAGTTTTGGAAATAATGTAGTAGTATTAAATAATAAATCATCAACAAGAACATCAAAACAAATTCCTAGTGCTAGTGTTAAAGTAGTTGAAAATGATATTGCTAAAGTAACCCTTGGTGCTTCTTTAGAAAATAAAGATAATGCTTCAATATCAAACTTTCGCTTCGTAGTAGTAACTCGCGAAAATGAAATAATAAAATCAGGTCTAGTACCTAAAGATGGTTTAATACCTCTTACTAATTTAGATTCAAATGATTTGTTTTCAATATATTTATATGCAGATTATAATATTGAAGATGGAAATGGAACATATAAAGATACTTTAATAGGAGAAACTAAATTCACTTCTGTTCCAATAACATCTTTAGGGTATATAAGGCTTGACCTAAGCCTAGATGAAATAGCCCAGGAAACAGCAAGCATTTCTTATTCAATTGATAATAATAGTACTAGTGATAAATTAATTGGGTTATTAGATAGATTAAATATTAAAATAATAGAAAAAACTAATGAGATTGAAACTATAGTATATTCAAGTATTATATCGTCAAGTGATATTACAAGTTTAAAACAAGGTAATGTATTAATAGAAGAGATTAAGAATTTATCATCATCTTCTACCTATTATATTGAAATAGATTCTATTGTTAAACAAGGTAATAAAGATTATATATTAAATACCCTAACTAATTTAAAATCATTTACTACTCTTAAAAATGCTGCAGAAGTACTAATTATAAATAGTTTTTCAACAGAGAGTATAATTGATTATGATGTTAAAATTAAAGATGAAGATCTAGCAATCTTATCAGGTAAAGTAAGACTTGAAGTAAGGGATGAAGCAAATAAAATAGTTAGAATAGAAAATATTAATATAAATGATGATTATTTAAGATTAACATATGATAAATTAAGACCTAATCATTATTATACTTTTAATTATATAGCTGAGGAATATAATGAGGGAAAAGATAATACAACCTTTATTGAAAATAAAATAATACACAGTTATAAAGTATTTACTGAAGTAGGAATAAGTGGGGATGTTAGTATTATTAGCTTACTAGAAAAACAAGTAGGTAAAAATTTATTTAATATTAATAATACTATTAGGTGGAAAAGTCTAGGTTCAGGTACTGATGAGAAGTTTATTGATGTTCCAAATAATACCATTACATTTACAGCACAAAATGGATATCGTAATAACTCTTATTACTTAATAGACTATGTAGGACAGGTTATTACAGTATCTTTTTATGCTAAAAGGGTAGAGGGAACAGCACCCGCATATCTTACTAATACTGATTCAGACTCAACAACATTTACAATTTCTAATTTAACAGAAGAGTATAAAAAATATACCTATACATTTACTTTAGGAGCAAGAGGCTATGTTGGTTTTAACATTAGAGAAACTAGTGGTAATAACTCTAAAACTTCTATTAAGGTAAAAGAACTACAAATAGAAAAGGGAAATACTGCTACTAATTATGAAGATTTTATATCTCATCCTACTTATGAGGCTTTAGTAAATGTTAATTTAAATGATACTAGAGATGAAATAACTACTAATGATTATTATGTAAAGATATATAGAGAAAATACTTTAACTGAAACTAATCACTATGAAATAGAAAGTGAAAATAAAGTAATAAATAAAGAGACTACACACTTCTTAAATAAAAATAGTAATTATCAAATAGACTTAGTAGTTAAAATAAGAAATAGAGAGTATGTAATAGCATCTAATTATTTTACAACTGAAAAAGAAATTAGAAGTATTAGAAGTGTATCTGAATTCTTTTTAATGCATAATAATGGAAGATATATAGTAACTACAGATTTAGATTTTAGAAATAATGGAAATGTTTATAGTGCTGCTTTCTATGGAGAAATAGACTTTCAAGGTAATCAGGTAATTATAGCAGCACAAGGTGGACCATCTTATTTATTTCATACTATTGCTAGTACTGGTAAAGTTAAAAACATTGACCTTCGTATTTATTTAAATAATGCTGTTGAACGTAGTTATTACTATGGATTTAATTATCGTAATAATGGAATAATTGAAAATATAATGGTAACAATTGAAGAATCAAATAGAGTTCCTAATATAATAACTGGAACTACTTCATATGTAAATTATGGAATAATTACTAACTTTGTAGTAAACTCAAAAGTTTCCTTTAAAGGGGCTAGATTCTTCTCACCATTTCTAACTCATAATTATGGAACAGTTAAAAATGGATACTTATATGGAGAGCCAATCGATGCTACTTTTGTAAATGAAACTTCATCAACTAAAAGAGTCGGAGCAGTAGCTGCCTATACTGGAGTAAACTCTCAAATTAAAAATGTATTCTCTTTAATAAGTGTAAATACAGCCTACAACGGAACGTCAAATGACCGCCAGGTTGGACTGCTAGTAGGTGAGAGTAATAGAGGTATAATTCAAAATGCATATGCTGTTGGAGAAATAAACTCAAACAACACAAGTGGAGATCCAAACGTTGGTTATGTCTCAGGAAGAGTAACTGCAAGTAATTTATTTTACTCATCAAATAGTATTTATAACTCAAATTATAGTCAGAAAATATCAAATGTAGCAGTCAATGATGCTAATTTTCAAAATAAGGTATTAAATGAAGAAAATGCCTTTATAGTTGATGAGCTTGTTAATAATGGGTACTACCCGCAGCTAAACTGGCCAAAAAGTATGCCGTATCAAGATTTAATCGAACTAGCACCAGTAGAAGATTCTGACCTACTAGATATTATTTCAACTGAAGTTATTGAAAGTAATATTGAATCAGCAGAAGTAATGTTTGATATTCATAATCCTTCTATGGAAGTAGTAACTAACATTAGTATAAAAGATGCTAGTATAAGAATATTAAGTCAAGAAACAAGTAAAGGAAAAACAACATTATATGCTATAGTAGAAAACCCTATTAAGTATTTATCAAAATATTATGTTAAATCCATTACTTCTCAAAGTGCTTTTAATATTCCATATACTAGGCATTATCTTGATAATGAAAGAGCTCTTTATTTTGATCTATATAGAAGAGTAGATAATATAGATGACTGGAAATCAATCAGAGAAAGTCTTAGTGAGAATTATCAACTAACATCAGATTTAGATTTTAAGTATGCAAACAACTTTTTAATAGGTAACTTTAGTGGTAAGTTAAATGGAGATAATCATACTATAAAAAACATTGAAATAAATAGTGGTAATGGATTATTTACAACATTATCTGGTGAAATAAAAAATTTAAATGTATTAAATTTTAAAAAAAATAATGCTAGTAGCTATGGTGGAATGATTTATAACAGTAGTGGTGTTGCTACAGTAGATAATGTCCATATGAAAGATGTAGTAGTAAATGCTACTAGTTATATCGGTGGAATTATTGGTTATGGAAATGGAATAATTATTAAAAACTCATCAGTTACTAATTTTAAAAACAACAATGCTGAAGAACTAATTGATGTTAGAATCGGACCAATAGCTGGTTTTATAACTGGAGGTTATGTTCAAAATTCATTTGCCCAAGATGTTGATATTAACATAACTGATTCAGTATCAACATACGGTGTTGGTGGATTAGTTGGTCAACTTGATGGCGGAATAGTTGAAAACTGCTATGCTGTTGGTAAAATAAAAACTAACTCAAGTCATGCAGGTGGAATAGTAGGATTATCTAGTGCTAATATATCAAATGTTTATAGTAATGTTGATATAGAAAGTGAACTTGATTATATTGGTGGTATTATCGGAAACTCAACCAATAATTATCTTCATAACACCTTAGCACTCGGAAATATCTATAGTTCTTACATTACATCTTATATGAACCGAACAACTGGTAATAAAGCACCGAATCAAAATAATTATGCACTTAGAACTCAGCTTATTAATGGGTATGAAAGTGGACACTTTTATGGTGAAAATTTAATCTCATATGATGAGTTATTAAATGAAAGTAGTTATGAGGTAACAATAAATTTAGGTCAATATTTTGACTATACTAAATCAAGTGAAGCTATTCTTCCTAAACTTATGTTTACTGATGGTTCATCTTTACTACCTAATCAAATTGATAATTATCTTCCAAGACAAAAGTTTGAAGTACTAAGTGTAGATACTGTAAAAAGAATGAATGATGCTACTATATTAGTAAGTTTTAATAATCCAGATGAAGTAGAAGTAACAGAAATAGAGTTTGATTATTTAGATATATTATCTATAAACAAAATTATAACTGAAAATAAAACAACTACAGTAGAAGTTATAGCAGAGCCTACTAGAGCACTTGATACATATAAACTAAATAAAATAATTTATAAAGAGAATAATGAAATAAAAGAATTTTTAAAGTCAGTAAAATTAGACCTACAGTTTTATAAAAATATAGGTTCTTTTGAAGATTGGCAAAAAATAGATAAATCAATTCCAGAGAATTATAGATTAATAACAGATATTGATTTTGAAGGTAAAGTAAACATAAATACTGATGTAGTAATTGCTAGGTTAGAAGGACTAGATGATGGTTATACTATTAAAAATTTAACTATAAGTAAAAATGCTACATCTCAAGCATTAATAAAAACAATAACTACTAATTTAGAAAATGTTAATTTTGATAATATCACAATAAAAAACACTAGAACATCAGGTAATTATAATAATATAATAACTTTTAGTTACGCTGATATTAATAAAGTAAACTTTACTAATATAGAAATAGATGCCCCAAGAATGGCATACAATGCTCCAATTGCTAGAAGTAGAGGCTATCATATATCTAATATAAATGTTGAGAATATAAATGTAAAAGGAGCTAATTACACAGCAGGATTAATTAGTTATGCATTTGAAACAGCTTATAATGATATAAATGGTAAAAATATTACAGTAACAGGAGCACAGTACACCGGAGGTTTAATTGGGTCAAGACCATATAGAGATATTACTACCTATTATAGATTTAATGTAGAAGATGTAACAGTTACCGGAACATCATATGTAGGAGGAATATTTGGTCGTGGCTCATCAGATGACTCAACTGTAAAAAATGCTGTAGTAACAGGCACAAGTTATGTAGGTGGATTTAGTGGTTATTCATATGTATATTACACCAGAGATGTTGAAGTTAGAGATACTAAAGTATATGGCACAACAAACTACATAGGTGGAGTATATGGACTAGCTCAGTATTATCACTATAATATATTTCTTCATGATTCAGAAGTTTATGGACTAAATACAACAACAAATTATGTAGGTGGTATTATGGGGCATGCTGGATCATATGGAATGTATAACTCAGGAGTTCTTAATTCTAAAATAGAATCAAATGGTAACTACGTAGGTGGCATAACCGGACTTCATGATGGAAAAGTAATCTATTATTCCTTTGTTTATAACACCTCAGTAACCGGTTTAAATAATGTAGGTGGAATAGCTGGAATAAGTAGAAATACAAATCTTGCATATTTAACAACAAATGCTGATGTAACTGCAACAGGAGTAAATGCAGGTGGAATCCAAGGATACGTTGCTAATGCTCTTACAACAAATGCGACAAACCCAATCAGAGTATATTACAACATAGTAGCAGGTGGAACTATTAAAGCTCAAAACAATGCAGGTGGAATAAGTGGCTATGTAGAAGGACCTATTTATAATGGACACTACTATAGTAATGTTGTAGCTGCTAATATAAATACAACAACTGAAGGTGGAAGTGCACTAGCTGCAATAGGTAATAATAGAGCATACAGCTCATTAATAAACAATTTAATGGTATATGATAAATTAAAAATAAATGATGAAACTATTACTAATATTCCTAATAATGGTTTAACAGAGAACAATTTAGTTACTTTAAATGATTTAAAAACTAGAACAACTTATACCTCGAGAGGTTTTACAACAGCAAGATTTGAATTCGCGCCTTTAAATAGAGATAAATTCCCACTTCTAAAAGCTAATACTGGAGCTTTAACAGCTAACCAAGTAGAACTTGATCTTCCAAATGAAGAAATGGTGATGGGTAAATCTCTTAATATCTTTGAGTTCTCAGAGCTTCCAAGTGTAAATGTCTATCCTGTTGATGTAGATAAAATAAATATAGAATTTGATAAAGTAGATAATTTCAGTACCTTTACTCTAAAAGCTAATGATGAAGTAATTTATAAATCTAATATAGGAGAAAGAGTATATACATTTGATTATAACTTTAATACAAATTTTGAATTACTTATAGAAAACTTTAATAGTCAAAAAATAGAAATTATAAATAAAGAAGATTTAAGAAAAAAGATATCAACAACAGAAGATGGATATTATTATATTAAAGACAATAAAATAATAAGTAATAAAGATATAATATCAGGTAATTTTATTCATATATACCATGATAAAGCAATTGATGAAGATGGTAATATTCATTCTTTATCAAATGAAAAAACACTTTATTCTATCTCTTCAATTAATAAAACTGATTCAAAACCACTATATAAGTTTAGTTATGATAATTATGATATTGAAACATATTTAAATTATTCAAATATTATAAATAGTGATAATATTAAAACATATGTAGATGACATCTTAATAGTTAAAAATGGAAAACTCAGTTATATTTCTAAAGATTTATCAACTATAAAAACTAGTATTATAATAGATAGTTATGGTAATAAAGATTATGAAACTATGCTCGGAACAAATGGAGTAATATATAATCTTAAAGAACTAATAAATGTTCCTAATGATTTTGTAAATAATAATATTAAGTATTTTACTTCTAACCTGCATAATAATTCAAGTTTTACCTTAGTATATTATGAAGATGGAAGTGTCTATGGTTTTGATTACCGAAGTGGTCAAAAACTCTTTAGTGATAAAACCAAAAAAGATATTTCTGTAATAGAGTATCTTAAAGATAAAATAACTAAAAAACCTCATGTGATTGATCAAAATATAAGTGAAGATTATGAGGAATATAAAAAATTAGAAGAAGTACTAATAAGTAATCCACTTAGTAAAGTAAAAACTAAAAAAATGCCAGATTCACAGATTAAGTATGTTTCTAAATATGATCCAGTTACCAAAAAGTTTTCAATATATGATGATTCAGACTTACTAAATAATAATATAATATCAATAGAAGATAAAATCATTGTAGATGTAGACTTAATAAACTTTTACTCAAATAATGGAGTAAGCACTCTAATACCTAAAAAGATAAGCATGATAAAAATATTTATCTTTATAGTAATCGCTATATTAATAAGTTTATTAAGTTATTTAAGAATAATAAAGTATTTTAAAAAAGAAATAAAACTTTAATTAAGATTTATTTCTTTTTCTAATAATTCCTTTTTAATCACTAAGGACAAGTGAATTTTAAAAATAAAATATAAAGTTAAATGCATTAAATTATGAGTGATAAAATCTATTTGCACGTTTTTCAGTTTCAAAGGATAATCCTTTATCTATATATTTATCTAAAACGGCTAATAATTCTCTAGTAAAAAATTCATTTCTTGGATTATTAGTAGTGTGACTTGACAATAATCCTTTAATATCACTTGGATGAATTCTGAAAACTGAAAAGTTACCTTTTTTTTCTTTTTCAGTCAATGACATTTCTTCAACTTTTATTTCATCATTGTTATGAATAATAAAATAAAAAGTTTCACTTAATCTATTACTAAACCCTTGATTATCTCGCTTAGGATAATCACTTACATATTGCTGCACTAGCAAAAAAGGTTGCCCATTACTTAAATCTATATTAATCCCTGTTTCTTCTTTAATTTCCCCTTCAAGACCTGAACATATACTTCCTTCATCATCAATTTTACCACCAGCAAGAAAATACATATCAGTAAAGTAAAAAAACAAAAAGGCAAGTCATTTAGGTTTGTCGCTCTTGTTTACTGAAAATGACATTAAATTAATGCAAAATAAAAAGAGAATCAATTATGATACTCGTTATCGTTTAAGCATAGTGACTGCTCAGGTTGCTCCTCTGCTGCTGAAACAACAATAAATAAAATAATAAATGGTAGAGTTAATATAAAATATATTTCAAAAAAAATGTTAAGTAGATAGAATTAATTTTAGGAATATATTACAATG
>DUUS01000033.1 GCA_012841465.1 Mollicutes bacterium | reverse complement strand
ATCTATCTGATACCATATTCTGTGCTGATCGCACACCTCATAGTGGTGATGGCTATGGAGGAGTTGAGACATATTATGCTTCATATAATAGACTTCAAACAAATAAAACGCCAACCTTAAAATGTTCTCGCAAAGAAGATAGATTTACCGTAATAGATACCGAAAAAGGAAACGGAGCTTTAACCTACCCAATAGCACTATTAACCGCCGATGAAGCTTCTCTTGCTGGATTATTACAAGGAACAGCTAACACTTCTAATTATTTATATACAGGAGAGAATCAGTGGTTATTAAGCCCTGCCCGCTTTTCGGGTTATGCCTCTCCTTGGCGTGTGTACGGTAATGGCAGCCTTTACCTCAATACCAATGCCTCTTACTCTCGGGCGGCCCGCGGAGTTCTGAATCTGAACTCAAATATAGAAATAAGTGGAACCGGAACAACTTCTGATCCATATAAAGTAATTTAGAGAAAGCTAAAATTAATCAAAAAGAAAAACCCGCCAAACCCTTGGCGGGATGGTTTTGCGGCAAGGCCGTAAAAAATTAAAAATCGAAAATCTTTACTAAAAACTATTGTTAAAGTTGAATAAAATAATAAGTATGATATATTTATTAAGAGAGATATTTGTCTCTTTGGTAAAATTCTAATAAAATGCCCTTGGTATTTTTCTGGCAATGCAAATGAGTGGAATGTGAACTCTGATGCCAACTTCAACAACAATGTCTATAACTTTCGTTGGGTGTGCAACTTCCTAATTATAATAAATATCATGACGATTAGTTATAGTAGATTATTTGTTCTAGGAAACAAGGATTTTCTCTGCGGTTAATATCTTGAGTTTAGTAGTGTATGCGAAAAACCTAAGATAATTTTTTTAATATTGTTTGTTTCAGATATTAAAATATTGTAAAAATAATTTATTATAAAGAAAGATACGAAAGGCGAAAACCCAAAAATGCTTTTGAATGTATTTTTGTATTTATAAAAGTAGATGATTTAGAACTTTAAAGAAATTTTTAAAAATGGAAATGGATGGTAAAATAACCTCTAAAGAAATACTTGAAACAATTCTAAAAAAATATAAAGTATCTGATTCTAATTCATAAATGGTTATATTTATTATAGGTTTTTAAATATCTTACGTTTTATAATAGTTAAAACATAAGATATTTTATTTTGGGTTTCTTTAGACTTTTATAGTCTTATATGATAAAATATTTCTAGATATAGAATTAGGAAAGCAGTGGTTGAAAATGACAAAAATAATATCTTTAGTTAATCAAAAGGGTGGGGTTGGTAAAACAACAACTAGCATAAATTTAGCTGCTTCTTTAGGTAAATTAGGTAAGAAAACTTTACTTATAGATTTAGATCCTCAAGGTAACACTACAACAGGTTTAGGTGTTAATAAAGGAGATATAAAAAACAGTATTTATGAAGTTTTAAATGGTAGTTCTGATTGTAAAAGAGCGATTATTAAAACTAAGTTTAAAAATCTTTCAATTATTCCAGCTACAATAAATTTAGCTGGTCTTGATGTTGAATTACTTGAAAAAGGTTATCAAGATTTAGAGTTTAAGAAAAATGAGCAACTTAGAAATGCTCTTTCACTAGTTAAGGATAATTATGAATATATTATTATTGATTGTCCCCCATCATTGGGTCTTCTTACTACTAATGCTCTTGTAGCAAGTGATTCAGTAATTATACCTGTTCAGTGTGAGTTTTTTGCTTTAGAGGGTATTACTCAACTTCTTAATACAATTATAATGACTCAGACTAGATTAAATCCAAATTTAAAGATAGAAGGAGTGCTTCTTACATTACTTGATTCAAGAACTAATTTAGGTCTTGAAGTAGTAGAAGAGGTAAGAAAGTTTTTTAAAGAAAAAGTGTTTAATACAATTATTCCAAGATTAATCAGATTAGTTGAAGCACCATCTCATGGAGAGCCGATCAATGAATACGATCCATCTTCAAGAGCAGCTGAAGCTTATCTTAATTTAGCCAGGGAGGTTATAGAGCGTAATGGAAACTAAAAGAAAAGCACTGGGAAAAGGTTTAGAACAATTATTTAATAGTGAACCTATGGATTACAGTAAAATGGAAGAGGACATAATTAAAACAACAAAGGAAACTGACATTGTTTTAATTCCGATTAAAGATATTAGAGCTAATCCATATCAACCTAGAAAGTATTTTGATGAGGATGCATTAAAAGAGCTTTCTGAGTCTATTAAAGTTCATGGAGTTCTAGAACCGGTTATTGTTAAAAAGAGTATTAAGGGCTACGAACTTATTGCTGGTGAGAGAAGAACTAAGGCATCTGAGCTTGCTGGTAAAGCAGTAATTCCAGCTATTATCAAAGACTTTACTGATGAAGAAATGATGGATATTGCTCTTCTTGAAAATATTCAAAGAGAAGATTTAACCCCAGTAGAAATTGCTAGGGCTTTTCAAGGTTATATTGATAAAACAAACATTACTCATGATGAGCTTGCTAAAAAGTTTAGTAAAAGTAGAAGTTATATTACTAATCTTTTAGGTCTTTTAAGTTTACCTGATGATGTTCTTGATTTAGTTAATGAAGGTAAAATATCTCAAACTCATGCAAGAATATTATCTAAGTTAGTAGATGAGAAAAAGGTTAAAGAACTTAGTGATAAAATAATTAAAGAAGGTATTTCGGTTAGGGAGCTTGAAAAATTATCTTCTAAAGAAGAATTTGAAAAGAAAAAACCGGTTGTAAGAACTGAATCTAAAAGTTCTAAGGAAAATATTTATGAAAATGTTTTAAGAGATTTATTAGGTTCTAAAGTTATTATTTCTAATAATAAAATTACTATTCCCTATGATAGTCAGCCTGATTTACTTAGAATTTTAGAAATTCTTAATGTTGAAATAGGTGATTAAATGAAAGATTTTATCTTATCTAAAAAGTTTATTGGTCCGATAATAATTATAGTACTAGCAATTATTGCTTATAAAATAATTGGTTATCTTATTAGTAGAGCTACTATTAAAGGAAAAAGTAAACTAGATCAAAAAAGAAGAAACACTATTATTATTCTTTTTTCTAATGTGATAAAATACTTTATTGCTGCAGTAAGTGCAATAATGATTTTAAACATCTATGGAGTAGATACAACATCTATAATAGCAGGTCTTGGAGTTGCTGGTGTGGTTATAGGTCTAGCATTTCAGGATGCTTTAAAAGATATAATAAGTGGTATTAATATAATTATGGATAATTATTATGTTGTTGGTGATTTAGTTAAATATAGTAATTTTGAAGGAACAGTTATTTCTTTTGGTTTAAAAACAACTAAGATAAAAGGAAAAAGTGGCGAAGTTATGACTGTTGCTAACCGTAATATTAGTTCGATTATAAATTTAAGTCAAAAGAATACGATCTTATTTTTTGAAGTAACTACTAATAAAGATGAAAAGTCAGAAGAAGTAATAAATGAAATAATAAAAGATTTAAGTAAAATAGATTATGTAGATAAAGAAGAAACTAAATATTTAGGTATTGAAAGAATCAAAACTAATAATGTAACTCACACTTTTCAAATTAAATGTCTTCAAGAAGAAGATGAAAACTTAAGAAGACTAGTAAATAAAACCATAATCGAAAAATTTAATAAAAATAATATAGAAATAAAAGATTGAGGCTTATGAAAAAAGAATATGATATAGAAAGCATTGTTGTAATGAAAAAACCTCATGCGTGTCAAACAAATGAGTGGAAAGTAACAAGAGTAGGCGTTGATATAAAAATCAAGTGTCTAAATTGTAGTCGTGAAGTAATGATGGATAGATTAGAATTCGAAAGGAAACTTAAAAAGGTGCTGTCATGAGAAAAAGAATTAAAGATAAAATAATTCTTCATCCAATAATGAGTTTTATTGTTTTAATTATAGCAACTATTGTTGCTAGTGGTATTTTAAATTTATTTGATGTAAGTGTTACTTATAATAAATTAAACACAAGTGGCGCATATGAAAGTACTTTAGTAACAGTTGAATCATTATTTAGTTTAAATGGAATTAAATTTATATTTAGTAATACAGTTTTAAACTTTGCATCTTTTACTCCACTGTCTATGTTGCTTATTATTTTAATAGGTATAGGTATAATGGATAAAAGTGGTTTTCTTGATTCATTTTTTTATATTTTAACTAAAAAAATAAGTAAAAGAACGGTGACATTTTCATTATCTTTAATATGTATTTTATCTTCAATAATGGGAGATATTAGTTTTATTATCTTAATACCACTTGCGGCTTTATTATTTAAGTATGGCAAAAGGAATCCAAGAGCGGGTATTATATGTGCTTTTGCATCACTTACCTGTGGTTATGGTATTAATGTGTTTATGACATCAACTGATTCAACCTTACTTGGGTTTACTGAAAATGCTGCCAGAATGGTATTAAGTGATTATTCTATTGGTAATTATTATGCTCTTTTTATAATGATAATTGCGGCAATATCTCTTGCTCTAATAATAACTTCAGTTACTGAAAAAATTATTGTACCAGAGCTTGGTAGTTATGAGTTTGAAGATGATGAAGAAGATTATTTAACAAAAAGAGAAAAAAGAGGTTTAATAATATCAGGTTTTTGTGGAATTCTTTATATTATGATTTTTGTTTATAATATAATTCCTGGTCTTCCTTTTAGTGGTAATTTACTTGATCACTCACAAGATTTATATATTGATAAATTATTTGGTTATAATTCATTTTTTAATCAAGGTTTTGTCTTTGTAATAACATTTTTATTTATTATTTTAGGTTTAAGTTATGGTATTGTAAATAAAACCATTAAAAATCATCGTGATATGTGTTCTCAGTTTAGTCATTCTTTAGATGGTATTGGTAAAGTTATTGTTTTAATATTTATGGCATCTATGTTCATATTTATCTTTAAAGCAACTAATATTGGAACTTTAATAGTAGCTTCATTTGCTAATTTAGTAGGTAATTCTGGCTTTAGTGGAATACCACTTATATTACTTATGTTATTTGTTAGTGCCGTTAGTACTATTTTTGTACCTGGGTGTGCGAATAAATGGGTTATTTTAAGTGGCAGTTTAATACCAACATTTTTAAATGCTGGGTTAAGTGCTGAGTTTGCTTCAGTTATTTTTAGAACAGGTGAAAGTATTACTTATGGACTAACTCCTGTTATGGCTTACTTTGTTATTTATATTGCCTTTATGGAACTTTATAGTCAAGATAATTTTGATACTATCACTGGTAATATAAAACATATATATGTTTATGCTAAGCATACAGCACTTCTTTGGATTGTAATTTTACTATTATTTTATATAACTGGTCTTCCTATTGGTATTGGTGCTTTTCCAAGTATATAGTTTGGAGTTTATATGGTAATATTTTTAAGTTTTATAATTCCTTTTTATGGATTATTAATTAAAAAAATTAACTTTATTTCATTTATATTAATATGGTTAATTGGTTTTATTATCTTTAACTATCTTTCTATAATTCCTTATTTAGCACTTATAACTGTTTTAGGCTTTGCTTTTATATCTGATATGTTAAATAAATCTAAAAAAGATTTATTGAGAGATTATAAAGATATCTTAAGTAATGTATCAGTTAGTTTTATTGCAGTTTTATTATATTTATATTTTAAAGATAATAGATTTATAGTTATTTATTATGCAACCCTTGCTGGAATACTAAGTGATGTATTAGCTGGTTCTTTTGGAACCCTTTCTAAAGGAAAGCCAGTTAATATGTTCACCTTTAAAAAAGCTGAAAAAGGAACTTCTGGAGCTATTTCATTACTTGGATTATACCTTTCTTTAGTAGGTGGAGTAATAATTGCTTTAATATTTAGCCTTGAACATTTTAATTTAAAGTATTTTATTTTAATATCACTGTCTGGTCTTTTAGGTTCAATTATGGATAGTAGCCTAGGAGCTCTTGTAGAAGTTAAATATAAATGCACTGTATGTAACCAAGAGACTGAAGAAAAGTATCATTGTAATCAAAAAGGTACCATAATAAAAGGTTATTATTTTATCAATAATAACGCAGTTAATTTACTTAGTAATATAATTGTATTTTTAGTTTGTTTGCTGGTCTTAATTTAAGATATCTTCAATTATATCATCAATTACTTCAGTATCTTCATTATCATCATCTATAGTACTTTGATGATAATTTTCACAGACATCTACTGTAAACGAATTTATACTTGAAAGTATAACACCTGATATTTTTTGTTCTATTATAGTATTGTTAATACAAGTATTATCTTTAACCTTTTTAATATTTATTGAAAGGTTTTTTTCATTTGCAAAGGTAGCTGCCTCATCAAGTGTTTTATTTTTAAAGTTTGGAAGAGTTTCTCTTCTGGTAACATTAGGATAAACTCTACCAATTACTTTAGTTTCATATTCTTCATTAATTGAAAAATTAAATGTTTTGATAATATCTGGCTTTTTTAATTCTAAGTTTACAAACATTGCTTCTTTAATTTCTTCTAAACTTTCTTCAAAATATTGAAAAGCATAAGAAGCATTATTTCCGAAACGAGAATCATATCCTGTTAGATAGGTTCTTTCTATATTGAAAAATTCATTATCACTAAATTTAGTTCTTTTAAGCATATCTTTACCAACATTATAGAAGTTTAATATCTGGTCATTTTGCATATTAGTATCTAAGTTTTTACTTATTGTGTCTAATATATTTATAAAGCTATTTATATTACGAATGGTTTTGGTTTTTTTAACCATTGCTTCTAAAACTAATTGTTGATTTTGAACTCTTTTAAAATCAACTAATTTAAATGCAGCTCTTACTCTTGTAAGAGCAAGAGCTTCTTCTCCATTTAAGGTTTGAAGTCCAGGTTTTAAACAAATTTGTCTAGCTTTACGATTACTATCTTCAACGCAGTATTCTTTTTTAAAATCAGGAACGGGTACATCAACTTCGATCCCGCCAAGGGCATCAACTAACTGAACTAATCCTTTAAAGTTGATTTTCATATAATAGTCAATGTCAATTTCGATTAAATTTTCGATAGTATCTACCATACATTTAGATCCATAGGCAGCAGCTGAATTGATTTTATTTTCTCGGTTATCTCTGCAAGCTATAGGAACATAGGTATCTCTTGGTATTCCAAACATTGTCGCATTTAAGGTATTTGGATTAAAAGTTACTAATAAAAGGGTATCTCCATTAAATGCAGCATTTTTAGAAAGACCATCATACATTGAGTCTACTCCCATTAATAAAATAGTAAAAGGCTCAGTAATTGGTCTGTTAGTTCCTTCAATAACATCTTGATTTTCCATTTCTTTACTGTAAGAATCAACTACTTTAGTTTCATTTTTAATATTTATAAAACGCTCTTCACTATTATAACTAATTACATAATTGCTAGATAAGAATACGGCTTCTATTGTACTATTATATAAATCATCAAGCATTAGATAATAATCATCATAACTTTTAATTTCATAATTATGATTATTTTTATCTAGATATTCCATAGGAAGTATATAACCCTCTGGGTCTTTTTCATTAGATATCATACCAACTATTTTTATTTCTTCTGTTTCAGTTAAAGAAACTAAATTAGTAGTATATAATATTTTATCTTTACTTAAGTTATCAACTATACCATAGGTCTTATTTATATAGTAAAATCCAAGTATATTAACTATTGTCAATATTAAAGCGATGCTTCCAGTTATAATTACTGCTCGATGTTTTTTTAATATTAAAAAGACTAAATTACTTATTAAATAAAATAGTATGAATAATATAAAAACAATTATTATAGTTATTCTAACAAAGGTTTCTATTGTTTTTAATAGAAGTAGTGCTCTAATTATAAATCCCGCACTAACTGAAAACAAAATGAATAAACAATAAAAAAATATTCGATAAAATTTATTTGTTTTACTTAAGTTTTTAAATAAGTTTTTCATTTAGACTCCTATCAATAGAATTATACAATATATTTATTTTTTAATAAAGCGTTTATAATGTATAGTCTACCTTATTTTGTACATTTTACATATAAAAACAGTATTTTATGTTATAATTTATTAGTAGAGGAGAATTTATATGAGAAATTTCATTCAATTCATCGTACCTATTTTAGTTATATTTGTTGGTGGATTACTTTTCTATATTTATAGTAAACCAATTGATGCATCTAAAAAACTATATATCAAATGCGATAATGTATCTGAAAAAACGGATATTTATAGTTTACTTGAAATAAAATTTGCTGAAAAAAATGAAAAATGCAAATTAGATATTAAAATCACTGCTGTAGAAAGTGACTATATAAAAATAGACACATTTGATAAATATTTATGGAATGAAAATCCAGCTAATAAAAAAGAAAATGCTGTTCCTAGACGAGAAAATATTATCTCTACTAATGAAATAAATGAATTTTATTCATATGATGGTACTGCTAAGTATATATTTGAGTATAAATAAGTTATAAAATCATATATATTATGATATAATTCCTTTTGAAAGGAAGCCTTTAATGAGAAAAACATTATTACTTTTAATAACTCTTTTAATACCTATAAATGTATATGCTAAGTTTGAACTTAAGTGTGATACTAATGTCTTAAGAGAAAATGAAGATTTTATATGTAGAGCTACTATAAATAGCTCATTTAATTATGACAAAATATCTTTTAATGTTAATTCAAATGAAGGTATCTATTTTAATGAAGCAAGAACTAATCATAGTCTCTTATGGTCTGTTACAAGTACTGATAAAGAAATAGTAGCTGAAAGTAAAAAAGGATTATTAAATAATAATCAAGAATTCGCAATTTTATTATTTTCAGCCAATAAATCAGGAAATTATAAAATAGATATAACTAATATTAAACTATATAACTTAGAAGAAAATGAAACTGAAGAATTTGAAGATTATAATCTAGATATTAAAATAAAGTCATCAAGTAACAATTTAAAAGGAATAAAAATAAACGGAAAAGAAATTAATAATTTTAGTCCGACTATATATGATTATTATTATAATATAGATAATGATACTGAAGAAGTATTAATCGAAACAACTTTATTTGATGATACTGCTACAGTAAAAGGTGATGGTACTATAATACCAACACCTCTATCTAAAGAAACAATAATACCAATAACTGTAACAAGCGAAACTGGAGTAAACAGAATATACCGAATACATTTAATGAATACAGATGAAGAAGATTTAGATATTAAATTATCATCTATCGAATTATTTGATCGTGATAATAACCTAATTGAATTTGACTTTAATCCAGATGTTTATCAATATAATATTGAAATAACATCTGATATAAATAAACTTACTATAAAATCAATAATTGAAGACAAAGAATTATCTTTTCTTAAAAATCACGAAACTCAAAATATTAATGTCGTCGATGGAGACAATATAGTTTTAATAACTATAAAAAATAGTGAAGGTAAACTAAAAACCTATACTATTAATATAGTAAAACTACTTTTTAATAAAGCATCAAATACCTTTCTTGAATCACTTCATATAGAAGGTTATAATTTAAAATTCAATAAAAGAATTAAAACCTATTATTTACCTGTTAAAAACTTTGATGAGAATTTAAAAATTACCGCAACTCCAGAAGATATGAACTCTCAAGTTCAAATTATAGGTAACAATAATTTAAAAGAAGGAAGCATTATAAAAATAGAAGTAAAGGCTGAAAATCAAAGTAAAGATGTTTATGAAATTATTTTAACTAATAAAGAAACGAATTACTTAAAGTATTTACTTATATTAATTCCAGTAACTTTAATTGGGATATATTTAAATAGAAAAGTTAAAACCAAAGATAAGAAAATAAAAGATGCAAAAATAGTTATAGATAAGAAAAAGGAAAGACCAAAGAAAAAAGAATCATCAAAGAAAAAAGAATCATCAAAGAAAAAGGAAGCACCAAAGAAAAAGGAAACTCCAAAGAAAAAAGAAACTCCAAAGAAAAAAGAATCACCAAAGAAAAAGGAATCGCCAAAGAAAAAGGAAACACCAAAGAAAAAGGAATCACCAAAGAAAAAGGAAGCGCCAAAGAAAAAACAAACACCAAAGAAAAAAGAATCATCAAAGAAAAAAGAAACAACTACTAAAGCAAAAACTGCTTCTGTGCATTATAGCCATACTAAGAAAAAACCACCTAATAAAAAGGCTAAAAAACAACAAAGAAAGAGAAGAAAAAAGACCAAGAGAAAATAATCTTGGTTTTTTGTTACTTCATATTTATTAAAAACTATTATTTTTCATGGACTTTAAAGCGTACTTTTGATAAAATATAAATTATAAGAGACATAATTAAGTTTGATTTGGAGTTGATAAATTAATAGAGAAGTTAATATAATTTACCAATATAACGTTTTAAGGAGTTTAAATGTACACACATAATGTTGAACCAGATCAACCTTTGGGTAAAAAAGAATTAAATTATCAGTTAAAAATTCTTTATGGAGCTCGTTGTTTATTAACTAATATACCAGAATATCAGTTAACACAACATCATATTGTGAAAAGAGAACATGGAGGTCCTAATACTGTAGCGAACTGTGCTTTAATAACTAAACAATTGCATCGGTGGCTTCATATGGTAGAGTATTATGATTACGAATTATATCAGTTAGTAAATGAGTGCTTAGTAATTTATAAAGAACTTTTAGACTATAGGTTACTTGAGTATGCCAAAATATATGAAGAAGAAATTATGCCTTTATATTTAGCTAAAATAAAGAAGTGATTCTTTTTTATTGTCAATATCTAAGTCCTTTATAAACTGGTTGTCTCATCATGTTATTTTTAGTCTTTTCCATATATGATACTGTACATTCTAAATTTGGAATTATATTTATATAATTATCTCTAACTATAGTAGGTTTTTTATCTATAGGCATTTTTTTAACAAGAAGAAATTCTTTGTTTTTTTTACCTATATTAACTGTACCAGAAAAAATCATTTTATTTTGCTTTTTACTTCCTAGAAGTAAACTAGCCATAGGTTTATCTTTTTCTTCTTTATAACCACAAATATAAAAATCATCATCTAAAAGATTCTTTATTTTAATCCAGTCACTACTTCTTTTATTTATTTTATAAGTACTGTCCTTTTTCTTAGCAATTATTCCTTCTAAGTTTTTACTTTCTACTACTTTATATAAATCTTTTCCATAGGTATCAAAATACTCTGGTACTACAAAATTATCTGTGTTTTTATATTTACTTAGTATTTCTTTTCTTTTTAATAAAGGCAGATTAGTTAAATCTTTATTTTCATATAAAATATCATAAGCAATAAAAATTACTGGGTAATTTTTAGAATGATAATTTATTTTCATTTTATTTTTTAAAAGTGCTCTTTCTTTTAATTTTTCAAAGTTAGGCTTTCCATCAATAAAGGTTACTATCTCTCCATCAAAGATAACCTTTTTATTAACATTTTCTTTAATGCTTATTAGCTCAGGATATCTATTATTTAATATATCACTTCTTTTATTTCTAATATTGATATTATTTTTATCTACAAATATTAAAGTTCTTATTCCATCAAATTTTAATTCAAAGATATAATCTTTATCATTAAATGGTTTTTTAGTACTTTTAAGAAGCATCGGAACAAAAATTTGATTTTCATAAATGTTCATTTAGATTTCTCTTTTAAACTTTTCTTTAGTGCCTGCATTAAATCAGTAACACTTTCTTTAGGTTTAACTTTTGACTTTTTAATGGCTTTACCATTTAATTTTTGTTCGATTGCTTCTTTTATATTATCTTGATATTCATCTTTATAATCTTCGGGATTAAATTTACCAGACATTGCTTTAACAAGTTTAGTAGCAAGATCAATCTCTTCTTTAGTAAATTTAGGTGGTTTTGAAGAATCATCTTCTATATTTACTTCTTCATGAAAGTATAAAGTATTTAATATTAAGGTGTTTTCTTCAAGTCTAATAATGCAGTAGTAAAATTTACTATAAATTACTGTTTTAGCTAGAGCAACTTTCTTTTCTTTTTTTAAAACTTCTTTAAGTAAATCAAAAGCTTTATTTTTTTTAGCAGTTAAATAATAACTTTTTTCAAAGTAAACTGGATCTATTTCATTTAAAGAAACAAATGATATAATTTCAATATCAGAGGAGCTATCTAATTTTAACTTATCAAAATCTTCTTCTGTAAAGGTTACATATTCATCCTTAGTATATTCATAAGCTCTAATAATATCTTCATTATCTACCTCAAGATCACACTCTGGACATATTTTTTGATATTTAATTCGGTTATTACACTTCTTATGTAATTGGTTAAAAGAAGTATCATTATTAACGATTACATTATTAAGATTTACTGGTATATTTACAAGACCAAAACTAATTGATTTTCTATTTCTTGCCATATAATCACCTATGTTTAATATGTGAAAATCTTAATTAAAAATTCTGATTTAAAAAAATATATAACAAGATAAAAAAAACGAGCAAACAACTATCTTTATTAGTCTTGCTCGTTTTTGATGTCAAACTTTAATTATGAGTCATTTACAATAATCACTTTCGTATCTAAGATTACTTTTTCCTATGTAAATATCTTTATTTCCACTTACTGTATTACACTTAAGAATTGCGATATCATTATTTTTATACATTATTGATCCGCCATCTTTATACATGTCTACTTGCTCTAACTCATCAATAATGGGTTTTACTGCTTCATCTATAGAATCATAT
>DUUS01000032.1 GCA_012841465.1 Mollicutes bacterium | reverse complement strand
GCTCTTGCTATAAGCTTTGGAATTGCTCTTCAAAACTTTCCTGAAGGCGGAGCACTATCTTTTATTCTATTTAAAAAAGGACACAAGAAATTAAAAGCATTTTTAATAAGTTCTTTTTCTTCATTTATAGAAGTAATTGGAGCACTTATCGGCATAATACTAGCTTTAAAACTAGAGTTAATTCTTCCCCTACTTTTATCAATAGCAGCAGGAGCTATGCTCTATGTAATTGTAGTTGAATTAATTCCTGAAAGTATGCAATCAAAAAAGAAAGAAAAAATGGCACTATATTTAATCTTAGGATTTATAATAATGATGATCTTTGATGTTATTTTAAGCTAAGAAAAAAATCGCATTAGCGATTTTTATTTGTCTTTTTGGAAACACATGAACCAATCTAAACAATAAACATCATCAGATTGATCTTCCATTCTCTTCTTAGCTACTCCACATGAACCAGGTGTTGGAACGATAACATCATCACCAGGTCTCCAGTCAGCAGGTGTTGCGACATCATCTTTATCTGCTTTTTGAAGAGCCTGAATTAATCTAATTAGTTCATCGAAGTTTCTTCCGGTTGACAGCGGATAGTAAATAATTGCTCTAATTTTAGCCTCAGGATCAATTACAAATACAGCTCTAACTGCTTGAGTATTTGATTGACCAGGCTGAATCATTCCATATTTTTTAGCAACTTCCATCGTAATGTCTTCAATTAAAGGAAACTTAACTTCAACATTTTTCATTCCCTTCCACTCTAGCTCCTGGATTTTGCGCAGCCACGCTATATGAGCATAAAGTGAATCAACAGATAGACCAACAAGTTCAGTATTTAATGCTTTAAACTGATCTGCCATTGTAGCAAAAGTCATAAATTCTGTTGTACATACAGGGGTAAAATCTGCTGGGTGTGAAAATAAGATCACCCATTTTCCTTTGTAATCCTCAGGAAAACTAATATCTCCTTGAGTAGTTTTAGCCTTAAATGATGGAGCTGTATCTCCTATTAAAGGCATCGTAAATATTTCTTTTTCATTTAAATTTTCTTCCATAATTCCTCCATTTTCAAATATTAACAAAACGTTCTAAATCTGGCTTTGATTTAAAGCCTGGTTCAATTTTAACAACCTCACCATTTTTAACAACCATTAAAGTAGGTATTGATGATACTTTATAACGAGCAGCAAGCTCACCTTCACTATCAACATTTACTTTAATAATCTCAATATCATTTGCTTCTTTAGCAAATTCATCAAGAACTACTGACTGCATTTTACATGGAGCACACCAATCTGCATAAAAATCAACTAAGACAGTTTTATCTGCTTGTAGTGCTCGATCAAATTCATCAGTTTTAATTTCTCTTACCGACATTTTTATTCCTCCTTCACTAATGGTATTATATAATAAACTTATACTTATGTCAGTGACTTTATCACCAATTGACATCTTAAGACAATTTACATATACTTAATATATGGAAAAAATATTAAAAAAATCAATTAGAATTTATAACACTTTGTCTAAAGATGAGAAAAAATTCCTTATAGAAAACTCTAAAATATTATGTTTTAAAAAAGGACATCTAGTACATAAAGGTGATGAAACTTGCCTTGGTTTAATAGCGGTTAATAAAGGCTCACTAAAAGCTTTTATTTCATCAGATTCAGGTAAACAAATAACCCTATACAAATTATATGAAGGGGACATTTGTTTATTCACTGCAGCATGTAAAATGAAAAACATTCATTTTGACATAAATTTAATATGTGAAGAAGACTGTGAAATATTATTACTACCAGTTGATCTTTATGAAGAAATTTTTAAAAATTCTAAAAAGATTTCTAATTATATAAATGAAATAGTTATGGCTAGATTCTCTGATGTTATGTGGATACTTGAGCAAACTGTATTTCATAGTTTAGATAAAAGGCTTGCTAATTATTTACTTAATTTAAATAAAAAAGATATAGAAATTACTCATCAAAAGATCGCTGATGAATTAGGTAGTGCAAGAGAAGTAATAAGTAGATTACTTAAACATTTTGAAAATGATAATATATTAAAACTAAATCGAAATAAAATAACTATTATTAATAATAATGCTTTACTTGAAATAGCTGAAAAATAAAAAGATAACTCTTTTTATAAATTATCTTTAGTAATACAAAATACTGCATATAGTGGTACTGATTTAATATTATTAACAAAGCCAAAGTTTTTCATGGATATCCTAATTGAATATATAGGTTTATACGAATCTTTATATACACTTAAGCTTCTTGATTTAACACTAACGTTAGATTTTACTTCTATAGGGATAACCATATTTTCTTTTTCTATTAAAAAATCAACTTCAGAAGTACTTTTAGATTCCCAATATTTTAATTTAAAACCATTTTTCACAAGTAAATGACAAATAAATAATTGCGATAAAACTAAAAATCCAAGTAAGGCTATTATATATTTTCACTTTTAACCAAGATGATTTCTGATTTAAAAGTAATTTATCTTTCTTTAAATTAAAATCTTTTAATGTATATATTGTAAAAAGTATTAGAGCTAATAACAAGATAATTAAATCTATAATCTCTTTTAAAGAAAACACACCTGTTACTATATCATAAATAAAATATATTAAAATAAATGCAAAATAACCGATCAGAAAAATCAAATATTTTTTAAAATGTAATTTTTCTTTTACTTCTGTTTTCATTTTTACCACCTTTCTTCTATTAATTATCTTTTAATTTTAACTAAACAAATCTGATATCACTGTAAAAATACCAAATAATGAAGTATATGCAAAAAAAGTAAGTGCTCCAGCAAACACTGTTAGCAATGATATTTTCACAAAGAAGAATTTTAAACCTGCTTCTTTAGGATAAATTTTACTAAAAGATAAATTTGATAGAACAACTGATAGTAATGTTAATAAAGAAAATACTACTACTCTAGCATTTAAATAATTATCTTCACCTATAAAATTGGCAAATACCATAAAACTTAATAACCAAGTGATGATATTATAAGTTTTCACATTTGACCAAGACGATTTATCCTGATTTAAAATCAATTTATCTTTCTTTAAGTTTAAATCTCCTAGTGCGTATAGAGTGAAAATTATAAGAACAAATAATAATGGAATTAACCAAATATAATCATCTAAAGGAAATTGTAAAGTAATAATTAAAATAAAAAGACTCATTAAAATAAATGAAAAGTATCCTATCAAAAAAATCAAATAATTTTTAAAACGTAATTTCTCCTTTACTTCTGTTTTCATTTTTACTCCTTTCTTCTTTTATTTTGTCAGATAACCAAGTTATGTGATATTAAAATAACCTCAATTAATTCCAAGATGTTTTTTAATTTTTCTTTAACTTTTTAACTAAATAAACTAAATATTAAACTGAAAATCCCAGCTATTGATAGAAATCCCTCTAGAGTAAATATTCCAGCAAAAATCGTTAAAAATGATACTTTATAAAAAAAGTATTGCATACCATCTTCTTTAGAAAATATTTTTTTAGAAAAGAAAGTTACTAGAAAAGCCGATAATATTGCTAATAAAGAAAATGTTACCGTTAAAGGGTCTAAATAATTAATTTCATGATCAGGGAAACTACTTCTCATAATACTGAATTGTATGAAAAAACCTATTATCCAAGTAAGGCTATTAAAGCCTTTTACAACCGACCAAGATGGATCATTCTGATTTAAAATGAATTTATCTTTTTTTGAATTATAAACTCTTAAAACATATATTGTGAAAAACATTAGCAAGAGTGCTCCTATGATAAATTCCATACGTTCTGCTAAAGAACCTACCTGTCCTATTGTAAAAATAACTCTAGTTGCTATAATAAATGCAAAATAACCGATCAGAAATACCAAATATTTTTTAAAATGTAATTTCTCTTTTACTTCTGTTTTCATTTTTAACTCCTTTCTTCTATTATTCTCTCAGCTACATAAACTCCACTAGCTGATGCATGAGATAGTGAGTGAGTTACTCCACTTCCATCTCCTATTATGTAAAGTCCTTTGTATTTTGTTTCTAAATTTTCATCGACTTCTACATCCATATTATAAAACTTAACTTCAACACCATAAAGAAGGGTATCATCATTTGCTGTACCTGGTGCTATTTTATCTAAGGCATAAATCATTTCAATTACACCATCTAAAATTCTCT
>DUUS01000031.1 GCA_012841465.1 Mollicutes bacterium | reverse complement strand
TAGATTTATTTAACCGTTATGATAATCTTTATATAACTAAATATGATAAAGATATAGTTTTAGAAAACATTTATGCTAATTATAAAATTAGACCAGAGCTATCTAAGAGTAAAAAGTTTTATGAAAATGCTTTTAATACGGCAGTCGATTACGACGCTTTAATGGATTTTAAAAAGGAATTAATGTAAAATGAAAATTCTTCTTTTGTGTGAAGGAAAATGTGAACAAACAATTATGGACATATTACTTGATAATAATATGTTGACTTTTACAAGAGATGATATTATTTAGCGTAGACCTTTCCCGGTTAGAACTTTGCACAATGCTAACATTGTTTCCGCATTAGAAAGATATAATCAACCAGTAAAAATATATAGAATAATAGATAAAAAGGAAAATTTAGCTATTCCAAAACAGATAAAACACATTGTACCTAAAGAAGAAGTATATGACTATATTACTAAACCAGAACTTGAAATATTATTGATTATTAATGAAAACTTGTATGGTAAATTTAGTAATATGTCAAATTGCAAAGCGAGTGTATTTGCAAAAGAAAACATATTATACAACGGCAAAAGATATGAAAAAACCGAAAAGTTTTTGCGAGATTATTATGGTGGAAAAAGATCTTTCTTACTATTAAAAAACATAAAAGAATATAAAAAAAAAGAAAAAGAAACAAAAAGATTTATTTTTAGCAGACCTATTAAAGTAAGTGTGGTTTTAATTGGGTTTGCTATTAAATTAAATCTAGTTTATAATAAATCTCCTAAACAAGTGACATAATAAAATAAATGTACTTGACATTCGTACCTTTGTTTGTGTACAATTGTAAATGTAATAAGGAGTTTTTTTATGAATGAAATAATAATTAAAGGTGCCAGAGAAAATAATTTAAAAAATATAGATATAACTATACCTAAAAATAAATTAGTAGTTATAACGGGAGTATCGGGATCAGGAAAAAGTAGTTTAGCATTTGATACTATCTATGCTGAGGGACAGAGAAGATATGTTGAAAGCTTAAGTTCATATGCAAGACAGTTTCTAGGAAATACTGATAAAGCAGATGTAGATTCTATTGAAGGTTTGAGTCCAAGTATTGCGATTGATCAAAAGACAACAAGCAAGAATCCTCGTAGTACTGTTGGAACAGTAACCGAAATATACGATTACTTAAGACTTTTATTTGCTAGAATTGGTATACCATATTGTCCTGTACATAAAAAGCCAATTAAAAGATTAAGTGTTGAAGAAATGACTAATCAAGTACTTGAATTAGAAACAGGTACTAAATTAGAAATACTAGCTCCTATTTCTAAAGAAAAAAAGAATGAAGACTTGCTTGATAATTTATTAAAAAGTGGTTTTACTAAAGTTAAAATTAATGGGGAAAACTTTAATATTGGTGATAAAGATACAGTTGTAAATTTAAAAGAAGATACTATTGAAGTAATAATTGACCGCATTGTTCTTAGAAAAGAAGAAAGAGGAAGAATCTTCGAAGCAATTGAAACCAGCTCTGAACTTTCAAATGGGAAAGTAATTATAAACGTAATTGATAAAGAAAGAATAATTATGAGTGAAAACTATGCTTGTCCTGAGTGTGATTTTTCACTTCCTAATTTAGAACCAAGAATATTTTCGTTTAACGCACCTCATGGGGCATGTACAATGTGCAAGGGAATCGGAATTAAACAAAACATTTCAATAGATTTACTTATACCAGATAAAAACAAAAGTATTTTAGAAGGTGCGATTAAAGGATTTAGTCTTGAGGGTAATATTTATATGACTAATATTTTAACAGTTGCCAAGCATTTTAAAATAGATTTAAATAAACCAATAAAAAAACTAACTAAAAAAGAGTTGGATATTATTCTTTATGGAACAGATAAAGAACTTGAATATGAGTATACCAGTAAAAGTGGTAATAAAAGATTCGTTAAAGATACTTATGAAGGAATAATAACCAATTTGGAAAGAAGATTTATTGAAACAAAAAGTGGCTGGATAAGAGACTGGATTAATTCTTATATGGTTGATTCAACTTGTCCTAAATGTGGTGGTGCTAGACTTAGAGAAGAAATATTAAACGTAAAAATAAATAAGAAAAACATCTTTGAAGTAACTAATTATTCAATTAAAGATTTACTAGTGTTTTTATCCAAGTTAAAATTAACTAAAGAAGAAACTGAGGTAAGTAAACTAATATTAAATGAAATAAATAGTAGATTAACTTTTTTGGATAACGTCGGACTTAATTATTTAACTCTTTCAAGAACAGCAACTACATTATCAGGTGGAGAATCACAAAGAATTAGACTTGCAACTCAAATTGGAAGTAGCCTTAGTGGAGTATTATATGTTTTAGATGAACCAAGTATCGGACTGCATCAAAAAGATAATGAAAGATTAATCAATTCACTTAAGAAGATGAAAGAACTAGGAAACACTTTAATAGTAGTAGAGCACGATGAAGATACAATGATGGCATCTGATCATTTAATCGATATTGGTCCTGGACCTGGTGATGATGGTGGCTATGTTGTAGCACAAGGTACTCCTAGTGAAGTAATGAAAAATAAAGATAGCTTAACTGGAAAATATCTAAGCGGTAAGTTAAAAATAGAAGTTCCAAGTAAAAGAAGAAAAGGAAATGGTAAATTCATTGAAATGTATGGAGTTAAAGAAAATAACTTAAAAAACATCGATGTTAAAATACCTCTTGGAGCGTTTACTACTGTAACTGGAGTATCAGGCTCAGGAAAAAGTTCTTTAGTTACTGATACTCTTCTAAAAGCACTTGGCTCGGCCGTATACGGAAGAACTGATATACCTGGAAAACATAAAAAAATAACTGGTCTTGAAAATGTTGATAAAGTAGTAGATATTTCACAAGATCCAATTGGAAGAACACCTAGAAGTAATCCAGCAACTTACGTTGGAGTATTTGATGATATAAGAGACGTCTTTACCGAAACAAAAGAATCTAAAATGAGAGGATATAAAAAAGGAAGATTTTCATTTAATGTAAAGGGTGGAAGATGTGAAGCTTGCTGGGGAGATGGAGTTAAAAGACACGAAATGCATTTTCTTCCAGATGTTTATGTAACTTGTGAAGTATGTAAGGGAACAAGATATAACAGTGAAACCTTAGAAGTTAAATTTAAAGGTAAAACAATTGCTGATATTTTAGATATGAGAGTAACTGAAGCAATAATATTTTTTGAATTTTCAGCTAAGATAAAAGCAAAATTACAAATGATGATTGATGTAGGTCTAGGCTATATTAAATTAGGTCAGTCAGCTCCAACTTTATCAGG
>DUUS01000030.1 GCA_012841465.1 Mollicutes bacterium | reverse complement strand
TTACTATTATGTTTCTAACCTTAGTAGCATTTAAATATAACTCTTCATAATTATCTTTAGAAAGACTATATGCTCCAGTTATTAATCTTATCTTTACCTGTGAAGATAGATTGTTTCTAAAGTCTTTGATAGTTTCCTCTACTGTTTCTTTATCATTTCTGTTTCCAAATAGAATTCCTGTTAAGTTAGCGGTATTACTTACAGCCTCTGATGATGAAATTATCATATAGGCAGGAAATATAGCTTTTATTAAATTTTTATCAATGCTTATTGAAGTTACTTCAAAACCATTATCTTTATATATATTAACTTTATTTTTAAAGTTATTTAAAGTTTCAATTAATTCATTACTTGGGTTTTCATAGTTTTCAATATCACATATTTCTTTAATATAAAATAACTTATTTCCTTTTAAATTATCTTTAAGTGATTTATAAAGATTAATATTAGAACTATCAAAGGTTGTCATATCAAAATCATCTTTTCCTTTAATATGATCAACTACAATAGAAGCATCTTCAACTGAATTTGCAAATACTCCAATTGTATCAAGTGATGATGCAAAGGCAATTAGTCCATATCTTGAAATCATTCCATAGGTTGGTTTATAACCAACTATTCCAGAAAGTGATGCAGGTTTGCAGATTGAATCACCTGTGTCACTAGCAATGCTATATGGGACTATTCCAGCTGCTACTGCTGCTGCAGAGCCTGATGATGACCCGCCTATTTTTTTATTTAAATTATGAGGATTTTTAACTATACCGGTTGCAGCATTTAAACCAGTACCGCCCATTCCTAGTTCATCCATTGTGTTTTTACCGATTATTACTGCTCCAGCATCTTTTAGTTTAGATACAACTGTAGCATCAAAGGCAGGTATATAATCTTTTAATAATTTTGATGATGCAGTAGTTAGCATGTCTTTAGTACTTATATTATCTTTAATTGAAGTTGGAATACCAGAGAGTAAGGTTTCTATTTTTGGTTCAGTATGATTTTCTTTTATAGTTACAAAGGCATTTAATTCTTTATTTGCTTTTATTTTATTTAAAGATTCTTCGATTAAATCTTTACTAGTTATTTCACCTTTTTTAAGTTTTTCATTTATTTCTTTAATCACTCTTTCACCACCCTAGGTACTTTTACTTCTCTTCCCTGAATATTAGATGTATTTTTAAAAAGCTCTTCAAAATCATCATTTTGGTTATATTCTTCATCATTTCTTAAAGTTACTTCATTTAAATCAAAGGGATGAGTCATAGATTCTTTTAAGTTTAATTTTGAAAAAACCTCTGCTTCTTTTTTTATAAATTCAATTGTGTTTTTAGTTTCTTCTATTTCTTCATCATTTACATCAAACAAAAGTGAATCTGCTAAAGCTATAATTTCTTCATTAGTCATTTAAGTCCTCCTTTATATTGATTCCTAGTTCATCAAGTTGTGATTTAGATACAGTTGATGGTGCATTTGTCATTAAATCAGATGTAGTTTGAGTTTTTGGAAATGCAACAACATCTTTGATGTTATTGGTTTTAGCAAGTAGCATAACTACACGATCTAGTCCAAAGGCAATCCCGCCATGTGGTGGAGTTCCAAATTTTAAAGCATCTAGGAAGAATCCAAATTTTAAATCTGCCTCTTCTTTATTTATACCTAGAGCTTTAAATACTTCACTTTGGGTTTTTTCATCATGGATTCTTATTGATCCACCTGCTATTTCATAGCCATTTAAAACCATGTCATATGAAAGTGATAAACAGTTTTCTTTATCATTTAATTTTGATGCTGATTCTGGCATAGTAAAGGGATGATGAGCTGCTGCATATCTATTTTCAGTAACGCTATATTCAAACATTGGAAAATCAGTAACAAATAGGAAATTATATTTATTTTCATCTATCAAATTATAATCTTTTGCTATTTTTAATCTTAATCTTCCAAGTGTTTCGTTTACAACTTTTTTAGTGTCAGCTACTATTAATATTAAATCATTATTTTTAATATTTAATTTATCTTTTAATTCTTTTAATATATCTTCATCTATATTTTTAACAATTGGACCGGTAAATTCATTTTCTTCGTATTTAATCCAGGCAAGTCCCTTAGCTCCTTCTTTTTTTACGAAATCTGTTAATTTATCTAAATCACTTCTTGAGTAGGTATTATTATTTACTACTAAACATTTAGCTAATCCTCCATCATTAATTGGATTTGTAAAGATATTTAAATTACTTTTAATTAAAATATCACTGATATTATTTAGAAGCATTTCAAATCTTGTATCTGGTTTATCTGATCCATATTTATCAAGAGCTTCTTTATGGGTAATTCTAGGAAACTTATAATTGATAATTTCTCCAGTACTTTTTTGAACTACATATTTAATTAGTTTTTCCGAAAATTCTAAAACATCTTCTCTAGTAACAAAACTCATTTCAATGTCTACTTGAGTAAATTCAGGTTGACGGTCACTTCTTAAGTCTTCATCCCTGAAACATTTAGCAATTTGATAGTACTTCTCAAAGCCTGAGATCATTAAAATTTGTTTAAATAGCTGAGGACTTTGAGGAAGAGCAAAAAAAGATCCTTTATATATTCTTGATGGTACTAAATAGTCTCTTGCTCCCTCTGGAGTACTTTTACATAAAATTGGAGTTTCAAAATCTAAAAAACCATTTTCATTTAAGTAATCTCTAAATGCTTTAGTTATATTATGTCTTAGTATCATTGTGTTTTGAAGTTTCTTTCTTCTTAAATCTAAAAAGCGATATTTAAGAAGTGTTTCTTCACTAGGTTCTTTATCATCATATACATTAAAAGGTAAATCTAAA
Source organism: Mollicutes bacterium (assembly GCA_012841465.1). Taxonomy (GTDB): domain Bacteria; phylum Bacillota_I; class Bacilli_A; order RF39; family UBA660; genus DUUS01. The sequence goes on along the minus strand of DUUS01000030.1, from coordinate 7,078 downwards.
GATGTAGAATATATTTCTAAAGATGAAGCAATAAGTTCAATCTCTCCAGTTTTTAGGTTTTTATTTATTTCCTCTCTTTTTTTGATAACTCCAGTAACTGCTATGCAGTATTCATTTTTTAAAGATAATACATCATTAAAAGAATCATTTAAGTCTTTTTTATTAAAAACAACTTGAATAATTCCTGATCTGTCTCTTAAATCAATAAAAACCATTTCACCAAAGTTTCTTATTTTATTAACCCATCCATATAATGTTACTGTTTGGTTTTCATCTTTTAAAGTAAAATTTCCATTATTATATTTTTTCATTTTTAACTCCTTAAATATTACCTGGTGTTCTTGGAAATGGAATAACATCTCTTATGTTATCTACTCCGGTTAAGTAAATTATCAGTCTTTCAAAACCAAGTCCAAAGCCACTGTGAGGTACAGTTCCGTATTTTCTTAAATTTAAATACCACTCCATACCTTCTTCTTTTACATTCATATCTTTCATTCTATTTCTTAATTTATCAAGGTCTTCTTCTCTTTGAGAACCACCCATTAATTCACCTGCTGCAGGAACTTGAAGGTCAACTGCTGCTACGGTTTTGTTATCTTCATTTAATTTCATATAGAAAGCTTTAATGTCTTTAGGCCAGTTTTTAATAAAAACTGGAACTTTATAATACTCAGTAATATATCTTTCATGTTCTCTAGAGATATCTCCACCAAAGACTGGTTTAAAGTCAAAGTCTTTTTTAGAGTCTTGAAGTAATTTTATTATGTCTTCATAGTCAATACGGTGAAAATCATTATCTAAGACATTGTTTAATTTATCAAGTAATCCTTTTTCGACAAAACTATCTAAAAACTCCATTTCATCTTTGCACTTATCAAGTACGTATTTAACAACATATTTAAGCATATCTTCCATAACATCCATAATACCATCAAGGTCACAGAAAGCTACTTCTGGCTCGATCATCCAAAACTCAGCTGCGTGAGTTTTAGTATGAGAGTTTTCAGCTCTAAAGGTAGGTCCGAAGGTATAGATTTTTTTAAAGGCATGAGCAAATGCTTCACCTTCTAACTGACCAGTTACGGTTAAACCTACTTTTTTACCAAAGAAGTCATCTTTATAATCATACTTTCTTTCTTTAGCAATTTTATCAAAGTCAAGAGTTGTTACATTAAACATCTCCCCTGCTCCCTCACCATCATTGGTAGTTAAGATTGGTGAGTGAACATTTAAATATCCTCTTTCTTGAAAGTAAGCGTGGATTGCAAATGAAGCAGCACTTCTTACTCTAAATACAGCGTTAAAAAGATTAGTTCGAGGTCTTAGGTAGGCTTTTTTTCTTAAGAACTCTCTTGTGTGTCTTTTAGGCTGAATCGGATAGGTTTCATCAGCAAGGCCGATTACGGTTATTTCACTTGCTTTTATTTCAAAGTCTTGTTTACCTTCTGACTCGGTCACTATTCCTTTTACTTTTATAGATGATCCAACTAATACTTTAGCTATTTTATCAAATGAGTTTAATTCATTTGTATAAACAACCTGAACTGTTTTAAAACCTGTTCCATCAGTTAGGTCAATAAAGCCAAAGGTTGCTTGTCTTCTATGGTTTCTAATCCATCCTTTTATTTCTATTTCTTTTCCAATATAATTTTCTTCAAATAATTTTTTAATATCCATTTTAAATCCTTTCAAATAAATAACTTGTTAGTTCAGTTATTTTTATCTTTTCTTCTTCTTTAGTTAAATTATCTTTAACTGTTACTATATTTTCTTTTAAATCTTTATCATTTAGAATAACTAAATATTTAGGATTTATTCTATTTACTGTTTTAAATTGTGCTTTTAAGCTTTTACCAAACATATCTGTTTCAGTAATAAATCCATTTAATCTTAAATCTTGAGTTAAGTATGAAGCTGTTTCTTTTTCAGTATCAGATACATACATAATAAATACATCTATTTCATCTTTTATATCAAAATTAACATTTGAATTATCCATCGCAAGGATAGTTCGGTCATATCCCATTGCAAAGCCAACTGCTGGAACACTTGGCCCGCCTAGGGTTTCGACTAAATTATTATATCTTCCTCCACCACCTAGGGCAATTCCCCCAAGACCTTCTACATCAGCATATACTTCAAATATTAAGTGATCATAGTAGTCAAGTCCTCTTACTAATGAAAAATCTTCTTCATAATTAATATCTAAAAGATCTAAATAATCTTTGATTTTTTCATATCTTTTTTTACTTTCTTCATTTAAATAATCATAGGTACTAGGAGCATTTTTTAATATATCTGAATCTATATCTACTTTACAATCTAAAATTCTTAGGGGATTATTATTAAATCTTTTTTGACAGTCACTACATAATAATTTAATATTAGGTTTTAAATAATCTACTAATGCTTTTTTATAATTTTCTCTTGATTCTTTATCACCTAAAGTATTAATCGAAAGTTTTACTCCTTTAAGTCCTAAAAGTAAATAGGTATTATAAACTAAACTTATTACATCAATATCAGCAAAGATATCATCTGATCCAAGTAGCTCAATTCCAAACTGAGTAAATTCGCGATATCTTCCTGCTTGAGGTCTTTCATAGCGGTACATTTTAGAATTATAATATACCTTTACTGGTTCAGTCATATTTCCATATAGTTTGTTTTCGATAAACCATCTGACAATACCTGCAGTTCCCTCTGGTCTTAGAGTAATACTTCTGTTTCCTCTATCTAAAAATGTATAGGTTTCTTTACTGACAATATCAGTTGTTTCACCAACACCACGGTGAAAAAGCTCTGATGCTTCAAAGACAGGGGTTTCTACATAATTATAATTATAACTTTCACAGACATTTTTTAGTATTTCATCAACATAAGCTCTTTTTTTAGCTTCTAGTCCGTAAATATCACTTGTTCCTTTTGGTTTTGTTATCATTTTTATTCTCTCCTTTAAATAAAAAAACACCAATAATATGTAAGGACGAAAATTTCTTTCCGCGGTGCCACCTTACTTTACTAGTGTACGCTCATTTTTAATCTTAACGCGATTATTTCGTTTACATTTACAAAAGAGTGTCATAAACTTATTTTATTTATAGGCATTTTCACCACTAGCCTTCTCTTTTATAAATAAATATAAGTTCTTTTCTTTTATGTAAAACTATAATATTATATTACTCTAAGTGAAATAGAATGTCAAGAAAACTTATTATTAAAAAAGTTCCAAAATCATTAATCTTTTGGAACTAATCTTAGTACTCTAACATGTTCATTAGTTGCACTTATTTCTTCATTTGCTTCTTTATATTCATTTTCTATAAGTTCGATTAAATTATCTTTATTACCTTCAATAGCAAGTATATAATATTGTCTTAAATTTTCATATTCTTCAAGTAGTAATTTTTTTAAGGTTTTTTCATCATCGCACATTAATATTGATCTTAAGATTCTAAATGTATCAATGCTTATATCAGTATAAAGTTCTCTTCCTTCTAAGTTAAAAGTTTTTATATTTTCCATTAATTTTAGAAGTTTTATTCTCATATCTTCTACTGTTATAATATCTTCAAGAGATAGATTTAATCTTTTAACACTTAATGGTACATTTATATTATGTTTAATTACTTTACCATCTTCATTTATATAAAATAAATCATTTCCAAGGGCATGTTGATATATAGAGTAGGTTTTACCATCAACTACTTTTAGTTCATTTGGTTTTTTAAATAGTATTTTAAATGCTCCTTGTTCACTATAATCACCATTATTAAGCAAAATAGAATCAAATAAGGTTCCTAGATAAACATTACTATTATTATCTTTCATATTCTCACCTTTACTTTAACTTATTTCCACTTAGTAGTTTTAACTTGGGTCTTTTTTGTTCTTTTTGTTTTTTCATTTTTTGGTCATCTAAACTGGTAATATATTTTTCAAGTTCAGTTAATTCTTTTTCTTTAGGTTCTTTACCTAAATATACATATGAATAAATATTCATTAAAAGTTCATAGCAAGCAGACATAGTCATTTCATCAACTTCAATATTACTTGTTTCTTTTTCAAGTAAATATAGATGTTTTTGAAATGTTTTGCAAAAAAGGATTGCGGACTCAAAATCAGTTGAAGATTTTTTAGTTACTTTAAGTTTAGATCCTTCTTCTAAAGTTTCTTTTAATGTTCTTAAATTACTAGTTGTAAATTTAACATTTGATTTAAATTCATTATAATTTTTATCAGCTATTAAAGTTGTGCCACTTTCACTTACATAATAATAAACTCCAGTACCTAAGTCTTTATACTGAGTATAGGTTTTTTTATTATTAATTCCTAGGGTATAATCTGTCTTTTCAAATAAGACAATATTCTCCTCTTTTATATTTCTTTCCTTTGTTTCAGTTATAGTAGCTAAATAAACATTATCTAGTGATACTAATCTGTTACTACTTTCCATGGTGGTTCCCCTTTCTTTGTGGGATATAATAGCATTAATAGTCGTTTTTTTCAAGTTTTCGCTTTAATTCTAAAGCAGATTCAGATGGAAGATACTTTTCAAGCTCGACTAAATCAGCATTTTTAATATTATTTATGCTTCCAAAAGCTTTAATTAATTCATTTTTTCTTTTAGGACCTATTCCTTTAATATCATCAAGTATACTTGATATTAAACCTTTACTTCTTATTTGTTTATGATAATTAATAGTAAAGCGATGTACTTCATTTTGAATACTAGTTAAATATAAAAATAAAGTACTAGTCTTATCGATATTATATGCATCTAAGGTATCTCCATCAATTAACTGGCTTGTACTATGTTTATCATCTTTAGCAAGACCACATACTTTAATGTTTAAGTTAAGAGACTGTAGTACTTCCATCGCTGCACTAATTTGACCTTTTCCTCCATCAACAAGGATTAACTGAGGCATTTCAAGTTTTTCCATTAAAGCCCGGTAATACCTTCTATAAATTACTTCTTTCATCGTATTATAATCATCATTTTTATCTATTTTAATTTTATACTTGCGATATTCCTTTCTAGCAGGTTTTCCATTTTTATAAACAACCATGCCAGATACAGAAAATGATCCAAAAAGGTTTGAATTATCAAAGGCATCTATTCTAGTTATATTGATTCCTAGTAAGGCAGATAATTCTTCATTAGCACCTTCTGTTCTTTTTAAAATGTTTTTATTTTTTTCATAATTGCTCTCTACATTATCTCTAGCGTTTTCTTTTGCCATTTCAAGTAGTCTTTTCTTCTGACCTCTCTCTGGAGTAAAGAATTTAGTATTAATTACTTCTTTTAAGATTTCATTATTTAAAACATCAGGTAAATATACTTCTTTAGGTATTTCATTTTTACTATAAAAAAGCGCAATAAATGATTCAAGTTCATCTTTATAATCATCAGGCACAAATAATATATCATCAAAAGATCCATTTAATTTACCATTTCGAATAAATAATATTTCAATACCTATATAACCATCTTTATAATAATAATTAATAAAGTCAGCATTAATATTACTACTAATTTGTACTTTTTGTTTTTCTAAAATAACTTCTATATATTCAAGTTCTTCTTTTAATTCAAGAGCCATTTCATAATTCATATTATCTGAATAAAACTTTAACTTTTCTTTTAATTTATCAGTAATAATTTTATCATTTCCTCTTAAAAAAGAAAGTATTTCTTTTTCCATCTTTAAAATAACATCTTTATCGATATCTTTAACACAATAACCGTGGCATTCATTTATATGATAATAAAGACAAACCTCTTTAGGAAGTCCTTTGCATTTCTTAAGTGGATATAATCTATTAATTAAATTAGCAATTCTTCTAGCAGCATAAGCATTTACATAGGGACCAAATAATAATTTATCTTTATGTTTTTTTACTTTAACATATCTAACTACTTTAAGTTTAGGAAAAGGTTTTTTAGTATATTCAAGATAGGGATAGGTTTTATCATCTTTAAGAAGAACATTATATTTAGGATTATATTTTTTAATTAAATTAAGTTCAAGAATAAAAGATTCAAGTTCAGTAAAGGTAATTATATATTTAAAGTAAGCTATTTCACTTACCATTTTAGCTGTTTTACCAGTATTTTTGCCACGAAAATAAGAACTCAATCTTTTCTTTAAGTCTTTAGCCTTACCAACATATATAATAACATTCTCTTCATTATACATTTGGTATGATCCTGGTTTATTTGGAACTAACTTTAATTCTTCTTTAAACATTTAAATCACCGATATCTATTATTATACAGCAAATTTCTAATATTTGTAGTACAATTAGATTAGGTGATACTTTGAAATTAATAAATACTTCACTGCACGAAGAGAAGAAAAGTAAGTTTTATGGATATTTATACGAAATAGAAACACAAGATGAAATAAAAATTATTTTAGAAGATTTAAAAAAAGAACATAAAAAACTAAGACATGCTCCCTATGCATATAAATTTAAAAACACCGCAGGTAAAACTGATGATAAAGAACCAAGTAATACTGCAGGTATTCAAATATTAAATGTACTTGAAAGAAATAATTTAAATAATCATTTACTAGTAGTAGTTAGATATTTTGGTGGAAAGAAACTAGGAGCTCCCCTACTACTAAGGAGTTATTCTAAAGCAGCTAATTTATGTATAAAGTAAAAAGAATCACATAGTATTTACTAGGTGATTTTTAATGAATAACTTAATTAAATTTTTAAAGGTAAGTGTTATCCCGATAGGTTTTGTTTTCTTATTTCCATTAGTACTAGGAATACTTAATTTACTAGGAGTTGAATCTTATAAAATAATGATACTTATATTTATGGGAATAATATCACTACTAAGCGGATTTATAATTGGAAAGAAAACTGATAAAAAAGGTTATATAAATGGTCTTATCTTAGGTTTATCACTTTCTATATTCTTCTTTATCTTTAGCTTACTATTTAAAAATAGTTATAAAATAGATACCCTACTTTATTACTTAATTATAATTGTATTTACAACTTTTGGATCAATGATCGGAATACAAAAAAAGGAAGAAACATAAATCTTCCTTTT
>DUUS01000029.1 GCA_012841465.1 Mollicutes bacterium | reverse complement strand
TTTAAATTTTATGATAAGATTTAGTTAATAGAGGAGAATGCATATGTCAGATAATATTTATGAAATACTTGGTTATATTTATATTGCTATAACAGTTATTTTATTTATAACTGCTATTGTTTTATTAAAAAAACATAGTAAGAAAAAGTATAATGAAATATTATCAAAACTTGAGAAAGATAAAAACTTAATATTATCAGGGACTATTTTAAACGAACTTAATAAAGTAGGAGCTTTAATTAATAATAAAGAATTAGAAAAACAATATAAATTATGGCAAAGTAGATATGAAATAATTAAAGAAAAAGATATTCCGGCTTTAAATGATAAATTACTTAATTTAGAAGAACTATGCCACAGTGGAAAGTTTAAAGAAATAAATGAGGCAATTGCTGATCTGGAGTTAGATATTTATTATGTAAAAACTAAAAGTGATGTTCTTTTAAATGAAATAAGAGAAATTTCTTTAAGTGAAAGTAAAAATAGAGAAATAGTAACTAAATTAAAAACCGATTATCGTGATATTTACATAAAATATAATAAAGATCCTCATGAATATGAAGTTATTAAAACACCACTTGAACTTCAATTTGAAAATATCGATAAACTATTTGTTGCCTTTGAAGATGCTATGGAAAGTAATTCCTATAGTGAAGTAGGTAAGATTGTTAAAGCTTTAGATGATACTATTGGTAATATAAAAATAGTTATTGATGAAGCTCCATCAATAATAGTAATGGGTATGAAATTAATACCAGTTAAAATAAATGATATTAGATCTATTCATGAAAAAATGGTTAAAGATGGGTATAATTTAGATTATTTAAACCTTTATTATAATATTGAACAATCAGAGAAAAAGATTGCTGATATATTTGATAGATTAAATGTTCTTAATTTAACAGATTCAATCTTTGAATTAAAAACAATTCTTTCTTATTTTGAATCTATTTATTTAGATTTTGATAATGAAAAAATGTGTAAAAAATCATTTGAAGAAAACAGTCGTAAAATAGCAATCAAAATTAAAAAAATGCTTTCAGTAATATCTAAGTTATTTAATAAAATAGAAGATATTAAATATAGTTATGATTTATCAAATAAAGAAGTAAAAATAATAGATGAACTTAATATAAATATCAAAGCAATTGAAAATGATTATGAGCTTATTATTGAAAAATACCGTAATCGTTCATTTGCATTTTCTAAATTAAATAAAGAACTATCACATTTAAATTTAAAATTATCTAAAAATGAAGATAAACTAGAATTAACATTAAAAAGTTTAAGTAGCTTAAAAGAAGATGAAGTAAGAGCTCATGAACAGTTTGATGAAATTGTAAATATATTAAAAAAATCAAAAGATAAAATATTAAGTTTTAAACTACCAATAGTACCTGAGGAATATTATGTTCAGTTAAATGAAGCCAGCCAGGCTATTGATGATATGGCAAATGAACTTAATAAAAAACCTATCTCAATAAGAATATTAAATACAAGAGTAGATACAGCAAGAGATCTGGCTCTTAAATTATACAAAACAACTAACCAAACAATAAAAACTGCAACACTTGCAGAAAACACTATTATTTATGGAAATAGATTTAAACCTATTAATGAAGTTTTAAATCAAGGTTTAAAAAAGTCAGAAAAGAAATTTTATGAAGGACTATATAAAGAATCACTTGAGCAAGCTATAATGGCTATATCACTTGTTGATGAAGAAATTCATAAAAAGTTATTAGAAGCTAGTCAAAGATAATATAGAACTATAAATAAAAATGTTAAACGAATAAGTGGCTATGCCATTTTTTTCTTTTGCCTTTTAAGTAACTTTAGTTTATAATTAATTTGCAGGTGAGAGACTATGATTTACTTAGATTACTGTGCAACAAC
>DUUS01000004.1 GCA_012841465.1 Mollicutes bacterium | reverse complement strand
TCTTATGAAAGATATTTATCAAAATAGATTAAAAAATCTATTTTTTCATTTCTTTTATTTCTTTTTGTGATAACATTAATTTAGGAAGTGATTAGATGAATAATATAACTAAAGTAAAAGTAATTGATAACAAAATATATTATCAGTTAAATGGCAAAACTAAAACTATACCTTATACAGAATATGACTTTGAGGTATTACTTCAAACAGTAATTAATAATTTTATTAAAGAAAATAAAGATAATTACTCAAAAGAAGAATTAGATTACTTAGTCAAAGAAATAATTAGTGATGCTTATGATAATAATCCAGATAAATATATTTATTTATCTGAAAGTGATTATTTAGATATAGTTATTGAAAGAAATAGAAAAAAACATAAAAATATAGATCCAAATAAATATATTAATTTAAGTGAAGAAGAATATCAAAAAAGTATTAAAACGAGATAATAAACGCAAAATGATTTTTGCGCTTTTTATTTGACAATTACATATAATTTATATATAATACTAGTGCTTGTTAAGGCAGAGTTTATCTATAATAGTAATGTGTTTATTTGAAATAACTTTAGTAACTTATCTGCCTAAGGGAAAGAGATAATAAACACCCTATTTATTTATAGAAAACAAATCCTTTTATAGCAAAGAAAGGAGAAATTATGTCAAGATACACAGGACCTGCTCATAGAAAGTCTCGTAGACTAGGTTTTAGTACTTTAGAAAGTGGTAAAGACCTTGCTAAGAGACCTTATCCTCCAGGACAACATGGTATGGCTAGAAGAAAAAAATCAAGTGAATATGGACTTCAACTGCAAGAAAAACAAAAACTAAGATTTATGTATGGACTAACTGAAAAACAATTTGCTAAGACTTTTAAAAATGCAACTAAGATGCCTGGAATTGTCGGAGAAAATTTCTTAAAACTTCTTGAAAGCAGATTAGATAACATTGTTTATCGTATGGGACTATCAAATACAAGACGTGGTGCAAGACAACTTGTTAACCATGGTCATGTTGTAGTAGATGGAATTCCAGTGGATATTCCTTCATACTCTGTAAAACCTGGATCAGTAATTACTTTAAAAGAAAAATCACTTAATCATCCAGCTATTTTACAATCACTTGAAAATGTCCTAGCTAGACCTGCATATGTTGAGTTTGATTCTAAAAAAATGACTGGAACCTATATTAGATATCCAGAAAGAAATGAACTTCATGCAGATATAAACGAATCTTTAGTTGTAGAGTTTTACAACAGATAAAATATTGGTTTTCCAATATTTTTTTCATTTAAAAAAGCGATTAATTCGCTTTTTCAATTTCTATAAATACTTCATGTTCATTTATTAAAGTAGATTCTTCTATTTTTTCTTTAAATAATATATCTAAAGCAAGAGTCTCTTCTTTAATATAACTATCAAATGTTTTAATCATATTTTTAATTAAATCATTTCCATTATAATTTATATTAATTCTATCAGTTACATTAAAGTCTTTTTCTTTTCTTATATTTTGAATCTTACTAATAAACTCTCTAGCTAATCCCTCGAGGCTTAACTCTTCTGTAATAGTTGTATTTAATATTACAAAATCATTATCATGCATTCCTACATCTAAACCTTCTTTAGATGAGAATCTAACTTCGATCATATCTTTAGTTACACTTAAAGGCTCACCTTCTAAATCAATAATAAATTCTTCATTGTTTTCTATTTTAGTAATATCTTCATTTGTAAGATTTTCAAGAGCTTTTCCAAATGATTTTATTTTACTACCAAGAACTCTACCGACTTTTCTAAAATTTGGTTTTACTGTTAGATTCATATAATCATTTAAGTTATCAACATAAGTGATTTTTTTAACATTTAATTCTTCTTTAATTAGTTCAGTAAGTTCATCAATTACTTCTTTATTTTTACCATCAAGAAGTATTTCTGAAAGTGGCTGACGAACTTTAATTTTAGTTTCTTCTCTAACCATGCGCCCTACGCTTATTAAGTTTCTAACTAAATCCATTTTATTTTCTAAAGATTTATCAATTAATTTTTCATCATACTTTGGAAAATCTGCTAAATGTACTGACTCTTCTAAAGTTAATTTTTGATATATTTCTTCAGAAACAAACGGAACTATTGGAGCAATAATTTTACATAAACTAGTAAGTACTTCATAAACAGTTATGTAAACAGCTTTTTTAGAAGTATTAAGTTCGCTTCCCCAAAAGCGTTCTCTATTTCTTCTAATATACCAGTTAGATAAATCTTCTGATACAAATTCAGTTAAAGCTTTAACTACTTTGTGAAGATCATATTCTTCATAGCACTCCTCTACATATTTAACTAAAGCATTATATTTAGAAAGTAGCCATCTATCAATTTCTTCTCTATCCTTTATCTCTACATAAATATTATTTATATCAATATTATCAGTATTAGCATATAGGGAAAAGAATGAATAAGTATTTCTAAGTGGATTAAAGAACTTAGAATAAACTTCTTTTAAACCATCTTTATCAAATCTTAGAGGCATCCATACAGGCGACGCGTAAGGCATATAGAACCTAACTACATCAGCACCATACTCATCTATTAAGGCAAAAGGTTCGATTACATTACCTCTACTTTTACTCATCTTTTTACCTTCATTATCAAGAAGTAAATCATTTACTAAAACATTTTTAAATGGTGACTTACCAGTTACAAATGTTGATATTAAAAGTAGTGTATAAAACCATCCTCTTGTTTGATCAATTCCTTCACAAATAAAATCTGCTGGAAACTGTGATTCAAAAAGTTTTTTATTATTAAATGGATAGTGATATTGAGCAAAAGGCATTGCTCCTGAGTCAAACCAGCAATCAATAACATCTTCTACTCTTGACATTTCACTCCCACACTTTTGACAATCAAGTTTAATATCATCTACATATGGACGGTGTAAATCAATAGTTTCTTCTACTTTGGTAGTAGCTTTTTCAATTAACTCTTCTCTTGAGCCAATCATTTCATCATGACCACATGAACATCTCCAAAGTGGAAGTGGTGTTCCCCAGTATCTATTTCTAGATATCGCCCAGTCATTCATATTTTCAAGCCAGTTTCCGAATCTTTTTTCACCAACATGACTTGGATACCAGTTTACTTTTTTATTTTCAGCTATAACTTTATCTTTTATTTTAGTTACTTCTAAATAAAAACTAGGTTTAGAATAATAAATAAGTCCACTTTGACATCTCCAGCAATGAGGATAATTATGATTTATTCTTTGTTTATTAAATAACTTATCATTTTCTCTTAAATACTGAATAATCT
>DUUS01000156.1 GCA_012841465.1 Mollicutes bacterium | reverse complement strand
AATTTTATAGAATTTCCGTACGAATTAGCGTTTACTTTTATGTCTTCGGAATAATCTTCACCAGGATTTAATTCTATGATTTTTTCAATATAATTACTTTCATTAATCTTGTCTTTTAACAATAGCAATGCATCTCTACTAGCAAATACATCTTTAGTACTAAACAAAAAGACAAGTAATATAAGGGTGAAACAAAGTTTCTTTTTCATTATAAACACCTCTAATTAATTAAAAGACAACATAGTTGTAAATTAATTGTAACCAAAATACACAATGTTTACAGTTTGTTTACTCAAAATAAAAAAGCCAAAAGGCTTTTTATTCAGTTCTTAGTGCTTCAACAGGATCTTTCTTAGACGCTATTATAGCTGGTATATAACCACCAATGACAGTTAAGGTTAAACTTATAATAACTAATATTAATGCATGGATAGGATTAAGTACTGCTACATTTGGTAGTCCAGATAAGTTTTCAATAATCGTATTCATCGGAAATATTAAAATAGTTGCAATTACAATACCAAGGATTCCTGAGGTAAGACCAATAATAAATGTTTCAGCATTAAATACTCTAGCTATATCTTTTTTTCTTGCTCCAAGAGATATTAATATACCAATTTCTTTAGTTCTCTCTAGAACAGATATATAAGTAATTACACCAATCATAATTGATGATACAACAAGGGCGATTGATGAAAAAGCAATTAGTACAATAGTGATTGCATCCATTATATTTCCTGAAAGTGCTGACATCGTACTTGATAAATCAGTATATATCACCTTTTCTTCATCAATTACATTATCATTATATTTATCTAAATATTTTATTATTTCTTCTTTAGAATCGAAGTTATTTGGATATAAATTTATCATAGCAGGAATACTCGATCCTCCAAGGGCACTTAACAAATACATTTTTTCTTCTTCACTTTGAAATTTTTGTCCACTTAAAATATTATAATTTGCTTTAACTTGAGCTTTAACTATATTTGATTCTTTAGCGTTTTCTATAAAATGTTCAATTAATTCTTCTTCATAGGCAATTCCTTCATTTAGTATTGCAAAATTTACATCTTCTTTCATTCTAACAATACCACTTACTCTTAAAGTAATATTACCTTTTTTATTATAAACTTCATCTAAATTAGTATTAATAGTATAAATATTTCCTACTTTTTTATAATAATTATTATTAGTTACTAATTTAATTTCTTTTCCAATAATATCTTTAAAATCAATTTTATCAACTTCAAAATCAAAACCTAAAGCTTCAAGAACTCTATTATTAAGCTGGTTAAAAGGGTTTACAATAACTATTATATCTTCTTTATTTTCAGGTAAACTACCTTCTAATAAATCAAAGTTTCTGCTTAAATAACTTTCCTTACTTTCATCAACTTGTTTAGGTAGTGATTGTAAACTAGTTTGGTCCAAGACTACAGGATAAACTTCTTCACCTTTTCTAAATAAATTTAAATTAATCATTCTTATATTAGATACTCCAGTTAATAAAGTTTTATCAATATCCTTAATATAATCAATATACTCTTCTGTAAATATATTTTTATGAACGATTTCTTCATAGTAAGATTCGTAAGGATATATTTCTTTATCACTTGGAAATTTATTATCTCCTGTTTGATAATTATCATGCATATCTCTCATGGTATCAATATCTAAATCTAAACTATTTTGACTAATAATTATCGGTAGTGAAGATATTGTTTCAGCTTCAAACTTATCGATTTGTTTATCAAAACCATTTGACAAAGATAATATTAAAGCAATTCCAATTATTCCAATTGAAGAGGCAAATGATGTAAGAAGAGTTCTTCCCTTTTTAGTAATAATATTATTAAATGATAAACTAAGTGCGGTTAAAAAACTCATTGCTGTTTTAACAATTTCATATTTTGAATTTTCTTTACTTTCTTTAACTGGATTGGAATCTTTTATCAGCATTCCATCTTTAAGCTCTACTACTCTACTTGCATATTTGTTAGCAAGCTCGGCATTATGAGTAACCATAACAACAAGTTTATCTTTAGCAATCTCTTTAATTAAATCAAGAATTTGAATACTTGTTTTAGAATCAAGAGCTCCAGTTGGCTCATCAGCAAGAATTATATCAGGATCATTAGCAAGAGCTCTAGCAATCGCAACTCTCTGCATTTGACCGCCTGATAATTGATTTGGTTTTTTATGAACATGATCTTTTAAACCAACTCTTTCTAAAACTTCAAGTGATTTTTCTCTTCTTTCTTTAACTGAAACTCCACTTAAAGTCATTCCCATTTCAACATTACTTAATATTGAAATATGTGGAATTAAATTATAATTTTGAAAAACAAAACCAATACAATTATTACGATAAGCATCCCAGTCTTCATTTTTAAAGTTTTTGGTTTCTTTTCCATTAATAATTAAATTACCACTATTATAACGGTCAAGCCCACCAATAATATTTAAAAGTGTTGTTTTACCACTTCCTGATGGACCAAGTATAGCTACAAACTCATTTTCACGAAATTCAAGTGATAAGTCTTTTAAAGCATCTTGGACAAAATCACCTGTAACATAGGTCTTTTTAATTTTTTCTAATTTTAACATGTTTCCTCCTAACATTTAAATCTATTAATTACGCAAAGATACATGACATATAATACCTTATATCTAAATAAATATCAAATATTAAAACCGCTTACTGCGGTTTTAGATTACTACAAAAGGATCTTTAATTGAACCTGAGCCTTTTACAATTGTATTTGGTTTTAAATTTAAGACTGCCCTCACGGAACCTGGATATGATGCAGGATATCCTAAAAAGTTTCCTTCTGGGAATGCATACCAATTTTGAATGTCTATACTTGTAAATTCACGTGGAGTTATTGTCCAAAATCCAGTTGAGTCATATAAATAATTACCTGTAACGAATCCCGAGCTTATTAAACCAGCAAAGGCAATTTCGTCAACACTTAACATCGCAATTGGATATGTTAGTGCCCCACTACCATAAGTTGTATCAGATACTGTATAAGCATCATTTTTGAGTGGACATTTTAATGAAGGAATCTTTAAGGTTATTAATCTATGAACTGAAGCATAAACTGTCACGGAATTTTCAGTACCAGTTCCAGTAGCTGCTCCACCAACATTGCTTCTAAGTTCACGGTCACCACAAAACAATGTATCAGATAAATAATTTTCATACTCTCCTAATATATTATTTTCATACCAAGAATCCAAAAACATTTTAACAACACTGTCATTTTGATTAGCATGGGTTTCATTATAGTCTGGTGATGTTACTCCATACATATAACCAGCATATTTATTATCATTTCCAGCTATACTAAAAAAATCATCACCCATTTTAATATCTGGTTCAACATTGTTTATCTTACATTTATTATTTGGACACTTACCATTATAGATAATTCGAATTGAATCATCTCCATTGATTCTAACAATTTTCCACTGATGATTAGCAAATATTAAATTGTTATTTAAATGTTCTTTTGAACCTCTAAAATAATAACTTGTTCCATAATCGTCTTCTGCTTTATATAAACCTGTGGTTGTTAAATCTACATTATCAGCAATCTTAAAAAGCTTTTCAACTTT
>DUUS01000155.1 GCA_012841465.1 Mollicutes bacterium | reverse complement strand
TACCATTTTATAGTTCGTGGATTTTAGTAAAGATAAGTGGAGTAGAGTGGTGGTTTTATTTAATAATAAATTCGCCTATGATTGTAACTATGTCACTTATGTTTCCACTAGCAGGGCTAGCAGGACCAGCATCACTTGTTGGTTATTACTTTATTAATTATAATATAGCTCTTAAATTTGATAAAGATCCAGTACCCTTTGGTCTTGGGCTTACACTTCTTCCTATGATTTTTTATCCGATTTTGGCTTTTGGAAATACAAAATACAAAGATATAAAAGTTAGTCCCTATGGACCAGTAAGTTAAACACAGATTTGTGTTTTTTTTCTTACAATTATAGACATTTTATAATTAATTTAGTACAATTAAGATAGTAAAGGAAGAAGTAGATGAAGAAAAATAAATTAATTATAAAAAATTGTCCGAACTTTTATAAAATTATTGATTTTGAATTTTATGAAGATGATTATATATCTGAGAAATTAGTTAAAATATATAAAGATTTTATTTTTGATATAAATATAGATGATAAAGAAGATATTAAAATGATAAAACAAATGGATTTTGTTGTTAATAAATATATTGAAGATTATTATTTTAGAAAAGAAATGCAAAGACATATGACTAATATTAGAGTTAAAAGAACTTCTAATATATTAAAAGATATAGTAGTTGCAATTATAAATTGTTTTGATTCTTATGAAGCTGGTTATACCAGAAATATTTATTTTGCTAGGTGGATTTAAATGATAGATGAAGAATTTTATATAGAAGAAACAAGTCCGGTAAAAGTTTTTTTTACAATTTTATTTTTTATATTATTATTAAGTGCTATTGGAGCAGTATATTATTTTTACTTTTATCATGAGCCAATTAGACTAAAAGATATCGAACTAGAACTAGGAAGTGCTCCATCACTAGATGTAAATGACTATCTTAAAAATATAGGTAGATATGATTTTCCTTTAGATATATCAAAATTATCAGTTGACGAAGATGGAAAAACCAATGCAATAGGTGAGTATAGCTATGAAGTGATCGTAAATGAAGAGACTCTTAGAGGTAAAATATTTGTAGTTGATACAACTCCACCAGAAGTAACTTTAAGAGAACTGATTATTGGTCTTGGAGAAGAATATGATTTAGATGATTTTTTAGTGACCTGCGAAGATTATTCAGTTATCTGTCATGTGAACTATGCTAATGACAAGGACGAAGACTTAATTAATGAAGAGGGAACTCATAAAATAAAATTAAATATATCTGATATTCATGGTAATACAATTACTAAAACAGCTATATTAATAGTTGATAAAGATGCCTCACTTTATGATTTAAAAGCCTCGAATGAAGAAGTAAGTCAGATATATCCTCTAGATGATAAGTGGGATGGAACATATACAGTAAAACCAGAAAAAGGTTTTTTAGAAGATTCAGAAGAATTCGAAACTGAAATATTAAAGCTCGCAAATAGTGATATTAGTTCATTATTTGAAGAAAGTATAAAAGAAACTAAACTACTTACTATATATAATAAATATAATTATGTGATTGGTTTTAGTTTAAAAGTAACCTTTGAAAATGAAGTTATTTATTTATCAGAAAGTGAATATTCTAAATTAGAGATCGAAGATGAAACTTGATATTGTCAAAATAATAAATTCTTGCTATAATAAGATTGCCTTTAAAGGCAATATGGCGGTGTAGCTCAGTTGGCTAGAGCACCCGGTTCATACCCGGTAGGTCGGGAGTTCAAATCTCTCCGCCGCTACCATATGTTTATAAACTCGACTTAGTATCGAGTTTTTTTTATCCGCAAAAATGTCGATTTTTACTTGAGATTGTAGTAAAATTTATTTAGTAGATGAATACATATGCTGAAAAGAAAAAAATATTTAGATTTATTAATAGAATACAAAGATATAAATTTAATTAAGGTTAGTTAGAAGGTGTGGTAAAAGCACATTATTATTACAATTTAAAGACTATTTAATATCACAAAAAATAAAAAAAGAAAATATTGTATATATGAATTTTGAAAGTGCAAAGTGGTATGAAATTGATAATTATAAAAAATTATAAAATTATATTAAAGAAAAACAAAATAGTGAAAAACTATATATTTTGTTAGATGAAGTTCAAAATGTAGAGAAGTGGGAAAAATGTGTTAATTCATTACTTGTAGATATAAATTGTGATATTTATATAACTGGATCTAATGCTTATTTGTTATCAAGTGAATTAACTACCTTACTTGCTGGAAGAATATTAACAATTAAAATGTATCCTTTTTCTTTTTCAGAGTTTACTTTAGCATATCCTTTTGATAAAGATATTAGTTTAGATGATAAATTTATTAAGTATCTTAGGTATGGGGGTATGCCTATGATTATAAATATGAAGGATAAAGAGAATTTAATTCACAATTATCTAGAAGATGTTAGAGATGTTGTATTAAAAAAAGATGTAATAGCAAGAAATAATATTAAAGATATAGCCCTATTAGATAATTTAACAAGATATATAGTATCAACTGTTGGAAGTTTAACTAATCCATCTAAAGTAGCAGATTTTTTGAATAGAAATGGCACAAACACCAGAAACGAAACTATAGATTCATATTTAAAAATGTTAGAAAATGCTTTTATAATATATCGGG